>DASRBR010000674.1:0-9573 GCA_035653495.1 Verrucomicrobiia bacterium | reverse complement strand
CCGTCAGCCGCAGGCCCTCCTGCTCCCATTCCGCCGAAACGGACAACCAATCAATGCCGCTGCCTTTCACCACGACGCGCGGACGAAGCTGCCGCGGACTCAGGAACAAACGATGAAACGCCGGGTTGCCCAAATATTCCGCATTGTCGGGACGCTCCATCCAGGCCGCGCCCAGCGTGCTCAAGAAACTTTCATTCGCATCGCCGACCCAGAGTCCCGGCTCGGGCGTGAACCAATCAAGCTTGCGCAACCAGTTCGTCACCGGCTCAAGCCGCGGATCATCGAGGATTTCCGGCTTGTCCTGCGCATTTTTGCGCGGCTCGTTTGGCTGCCATTCGTGCCCGTTCCAGATCCAAAGGCTCTGGTCTCGCTCGCTGCGCGCCATCAAGCGCAATCGCACAATGTCATCGAGCAATTCGAAAATAAATTGCGGGACGGCGGCGTGCGCGACACAAAGCTGCTCCCAATCCGCGCCGTTGTCTGAGCGTGTCTTGCGCAATTGTTTCAGCAGTCGATGGCTTAACTTGCGCACCGGAATCGCCGGTTTTTTCGACCAATGCTCCAGCAACGCGGGCGGCGGCGAATTGCGCAGCAGATAAAAAGTGTTGCCCACCAGCGCCAGCGGCGGCCGTTGCGAGAAGAATTGCACCTTGCTCAGCGGATGCACCGTGCCATCAGGAAGCGTCACCTGATGGAGGAACGAAAGTTCCGAACCGCCGTTTTCCAGGTGCGGCGTCAGTTCCGCCACTTCGCCGTGAAATTTCAACGAGCCCAGCCCGCCGGCCAGTTCGAGGCGCGACCCGTGACCCCAACGCGCGAGCCATTGGAGCAATTCGAGGCCGGACAACATCATCGTTGGCTCGCCATCCAACCGGCTGGAATGCGTGTCGGCCAGCCATTGGATGAATTCCCAATCGGCCGGTTGAAAAAGCTCCTGCTCATGCGCGGCGCGGGTGGTCAATTCAATGATTTCCGCCATCGTCTTGTGTTTCTCGCCGGTGCGGGAGCGGAAAAGATGGAATTGCACGCCCAACCGATGCCGCACGGGCTGGTCCGGGTCAGGTTGCGTCTGGCAAATCACGCGCAACGACGCGCGCGGCGAGTCAAGATGCGCGGGCGTCGGCGGGAAAAGCCAGTGTTCCCATTGCTGCATCAATTGCTGTTCCTGCTCGGCCTCCTCGACTTCCGCGAAATGATCGAGATTGGCGAAGGACATCAATTCGGTCGGCAACGGCCGGTGCGCGCGCAGGAAAAGGAACGCCATTTGTTCCAGGCGCGTCTTGCCTTCGACGGCCATCAAACGCGGCCACCAATCATCGCCGGAGAAATCCTTGCGCGAGAGGGAAAGTTTCTCGAAATAATCCTCCAGCAACAGCCACGCGCGCTGCGAATCAGCGCACAGGGAGAATTGGTTGAGGATGTCCGTGCGATTGGCCACATCCGCTTTGGAATCAGCCAATTCGCGACGCAAGTCGGCGAGCGCACCGTAGGTTTTGGACAGGACCGTATGATGAGCGTCGTACTTCGTTGTTCCGGGCGAACGCAGCGCGTTCCCATTTCTTAGCGAGCCTTTTGCCATTCTGATTGATTAACCTGCCACAATGGGCAAGCGTTTATCATCACGTCATAAATCACCCCTTGTGGTCAATCATAATTTCAAAAAATCAGGTTGTCTGGGTTGAAAACCCCATAGGAAAAGTTTTTTTGTAGCAATCGAAAAAGTTTTTTTGCGAAAAACGTTTCAAAACGCAACGCGGCACAGTGATTGCTTTAAGCGCGATTCGATCGGTGCCGGTCGAACCATCAATCTCCTATCGTGCGTAAATCGTATATCGTAAATCGCAAATCAGCTACCGCGCTGAAACCACTCCACAAATAGCGGAATCCCTTGTTCAATTTTCACCTTCGGCGCGTAACCGAGTTTTTTCCGCGATTTGCCGATATCTGCATACGTCAACGGCACGTCGCCGGGTTGCGCGGGCTGGCTTTGGATGATTGCCTTGCGTCCCAAGGATTTTTCGAGCAATTCAATCAGCCGGTTCAATGTGACCGTTTGCGATTCGCCCAAATTGAATATTTCATAGCCGAACTCCCGCTCCGTGCATGCCATCAAGCCATCCACGATGTCCGTAATGTAAGTGTAATCGCGCGCCGCCGAGCCATCGCCGAAAACAGGGATCGGCTTTCCCGCGGCAATCAGGCTTGCGAATTTGTGAATGGCCAAATCGGGCCGTTGCCGCGGCCCATAAACGGTGAAAAAACGCAGCATCACAATATCCATCCCGTAAACGTGATGATACACATGTCCCAAGGATTCGCACGCCAGCTTGGTCGCCGCGTAAGGCGAAATGGCCGAGAAAACAGGGTCGCTTTCGGCAAACGGCACTTTTTGGTTGATGCCATAAACCGAAGACGATGAAGCCATCAAAATCTTCTTCACGCCCTGTCGCCGCGCCGCTTCCAGCAACTGGACCGTCCCGCCGACATTGGCTTCTTGATAAAGAACTGGATCTTCCAGGCTGGGCCGAACACCCGCGCGCGCCGCGAGATGAATGATTTGGTCGAAACGGACTTCGGCAAAAAGCTTGTTGATCGCCGGCGCGTCGCAAAGGTCCGCCTTGATGAACGTGAATGGTTTGCCGAGCGCTTTGATTTCCGCCAAGTTTTGCTCCTTGATCGCCGGGCTGTAAAACGAATTCAAATCATCCAGCGCCCAAACCGAATGACCAGCCTGCAACAACCGCTCGCACACGTGCGACCCGATGAATCCTGCACCGCCGGTCACCAAAAAGTTCATAGTTTAAAGTTTCAAGTACCTTCGTAAAAAGCTTCTCATTAACACCGCGTTTCAACGCGGTGGACTGCAAGTGCTCAGAAGAAAACTGTTTAAACAGTTTTATTCTCCAGCGCCTTTTTAACACCCAGCTAAAGCATGGTGTTAATGAAAAAATTTTCTACGAGGCAAGTTTTTAAATTCAAGCTGATTCCCGTTGAGTAAAACTTGCTCCATCATTCACACACCACGCAATACCGAACCACGCCGCAAACTTTAACCTTTAAACCTGAAACATTGAACTTCATATTTTATTCGTGTCAAACGAACCGCTTTTAACGCTCGATCTGCCCGGCATCCGCAAATTGAAGAGCGGCAAGGTCCGCGAAGTGTTTGATTTGGGCGACCGTCTTTTGTTCGTCGCCACCGACCGCATCTCGGCATTCGACTGTATCATGCCCAACGGCATCCCGCGCAAAGGCGAAGTCCTCACACAAATCTCCTATTTCTGGTTCGAGCAGACCGCTCCGTTCCAACCCAACCATTTGCTCTCGCGTGCCGGTCAGTTGCTTGGAGTCCCGGCTTTAGCCGGTCTTTCTCCCGAACTGACTGCGCGGCTTGCAAACCGTTCCATGCTCGTCAAGAAAGCTCAACCGCTCGCCATCGAATGCGTGGTGCGCGGTTATCTTGCTGGCTCGGGCTGGAAGGAATATCGCGAACGCCAAACCGTCTGCGGCATCAAACTTCCGGCAGGTTTGCAGGAATCGTCTGAACTGCCGGAACCCGTTTTCACTCCCGCAACCAAGGCCGAATCCGGCCACGACGAAAATATTTCCTTTGACGCCGCCGTCAAGCTCGTCGGCGGCGACATCGCCGAACAAGCGCGCGCCGCCAGCATGAAGATTTACCAATTCGCCCGCGAATACGCCCGCAAACGGGGCATCATCATCGCTGATACAAAATTCGAATTCGGCATCTTCGACGGCAAGCTGCTGCTCATCGATGAAGTGCTCACGCCCGATTCTTCGCGCTTTTGGCCGGCTGATTTGTATCAACCGGGGCGCAGCCAGCCAAGTTTTGATAAGCAATTCGTTCGCGATTATCTCGAAACACTCGACTGGAACAAAACCCCGCCCGCGCCCGCCTTGCCGCCGGAAGTCGTCGCCAAAACCACCGCAAAATATCTCGAAGCTTACGAACGTTTGACGGGAAAAAAACTGTGATTGGTTAAAGTTGGAGTTGGGTCGCGGTGTAAATTCACCTCAAGTCGTCACCATTGTCGGCTATCTTTCACTTCTTTCGCTGACACTTTGCTGACAGTGAGCAGTCGGCGCGTTCATCAGCAATCCTCCCACACGGATAAGCCGTTTCTTAATGTGCCAAATCAATATGAATTCTTGTCCGGTTTTGGCCTAGGCGGGTGCTATACTGCGAGTATGACAACCGACGGAGAACTGCTGCGTCAGTATGCCGAGGAAAATTCGGAGCAGGCTTTCACCAAACTGGTGGAGCGGCACGTGGGGCTGGTGTATTCGGCGGCGTTGCGGCAGGTGAACGGCGATGAGCACCTGGCCCGGGATGTGGCGCAAAGCGTGTTCACCGACCTTGCACGCAAAGCGGCGGCACTGGCGCGGCGCGAAACGCTGACGGGCTGGCTGTATTCCGGCACGCATTTCGCAGCTGCCAAGGCCGTGCGGCGCGAACAGCGGCGTCATATCCGTGAAAAGGAGGCCCATGCCATGCAGGAACTGCTCCATGATCACCCATCAGACGCCAACTGGGAGAAACTCCGCCCCGTGCTGGACCAGGCGATGCACGAATTGAAGGAGGCGGATCGCACAGTAATCCTGATGCGGTTTTTCGAGAACCATTCATTTGCCAACATCGGGCAAAAGCTCGGACTAAGCGAGGATGCCGCGCGCAAACGGACGGTTCGCACACTGGAAAAGCTGCGACAGTTGCTGGCCAAACGCGGCATCAGCACGGACGCGGCATTGGGCACGGTGCTTTCGACACACGCGATACAAATGGCGCCAGCAGGACTGGCAGCGACACTCGCCAGCACGTCCTTGGCGGGAGCCACGACAAGCACAACCACAGTTTTTAGCATCTTAAAAATTATGAGCATCTCGAAATTACAGGCGGGAATCATCGGAGCCCTCGCGGCGGCATGCGTGCTGGTTCCAGTGGTGATGCAACATCAGGCGCAGGCGGCGATTCAGCAGAAAAATGATGCGTGGCGGGAAGAGAACGACCAGATCGCCAGGCTCAGCGCGCAAAATGACCGCCTCTCCGAACGATTAAAAAAGACAAATAACCCGTTGGCATTGGGTAATGACCAGTTCCATGAACTGCTAAAATTGCGCGGAGAAATCGCGCCGTTGCAGGAACGGTTGCGGGAACTGACACAAGCCCAGAACAACAAATCGCCATCTGGCGCCATGACATTGGCCGAGCGGAAGAAGCTCTGGCAGGGCCGGCTGGCCCAATTCAAAGCCTGGGCAGATGAAAATTCGCGTGAGGGGATTCCTGAAATGAAATATCTAACGGACCGTGACTGGGTCGTTTCGCTGGGGGATAGTCCGCTCGAAAAATCGGAAGATTACGAAAGAGCGATGGCCATAGTTCGAGCTAACGCAGAGATGAGCGTTATAGACAAATTGCAGGGTGCCTGGCACGGCTATGCCAAAGCCAATAATGGTGAAACGCCCGGCAGCATAGCCGACCTTGTCCCTTATCTGAAAGAGCCGATCGATGATGGTATCCTGCAGAACTATGAGTTTGTGCCGACGAGCAGTCTCGCAGTCAGCCCGCCCGAGGTAGGAGACTGGGTCATCACGACCAAGAGACCAATTAATGAAACTTACGACAACCGCCAGTTCTTCGGTTTCCACATTGGCACGTCCAGGGGCCCGAATGTCAGCAACCTGTGGGGTACGGCGCAAAACCAGTAAGCACAAGGCAACAATGAAGAAGAACATCGTGAAGTTCAGCCTGGTAGGAGTCATGATGCTGGCCAGTTTGCTCACCTGTTTGGCTATCCGTCATGCGAGTCGTGAAAAGTTGGAACAAATAGACGCCCAACTGGCTGTGCAATCGCAACAGATCGATGCGTTGACAGCCGATAATGCGCGGCTTACCAAAATATCCCGTACTCCGGAGGCTCCGCCGATGGCGACAACTGATGAACTGCAAAAATTGCGCACCGAGGTGCAATCGCTGCAACAACAGGTCGCCACCGCCGAACAGCAAGCGCGTGCGGCAAGTCAGGCGGCGACGGCAAATGCCAAAGCACCCGTCCAACATACGGACGAGTATTGGAAGCAATTGCGTGCCATGAGCGGAGGAAAACAATCTGACGCGATGAAACTAGGCTTTGCTTTGATGGATTATGCGGTGGATCATGGGGGGCAATTCCCGACAAGTTTTGATCAGGTCAGCCAACATCTCCCAAAAGATGGTTTGAATCCAAATGTCGCGAATGAGTTTGATATCGTTTACACCGGAACCATGGACGCGGTGAAAGATCTTCCGAACATGGAGGTTCCTGTGCTTCGGCAACGACAGGCATGGCCAGGGCCGGACGGAACCAAGATGGAGAGAATTTATGTTTTTATGGGTGGCATGTCCACAATAGTCGAATCAGAGGATAACTTCCAGAGCTGGGAGGCGGCGCATCTCATAAACGCGACGGATACAGCGGAGAGCACCCGGCAATAAGAAAAGTGCACTTTCAAACCGACACGAATCAACACGGGTATGACATGATCACGATGCTGTTGGCGTGGTCTGTGTTTATCCGTGGTTAGTTTTTTTCGTCACAACTCCAGCAACTTTTTGCGCATTGTATTTGTGATGTGTTTGGAGGAAGCGGCTTGATGCAGCGTCTTTAGCTGCGTTTGCCAGAGCATTTTCAGATGGCTTTGACGCGCCTGGATGTGCGGCGGGGCTTGATGTTCTAGATTGTCTGGCGGCAACGCGGCGCGGCGCATCGCATCCACCAAACGCAACCGGTCCGCTTCGTAGCCCGAAGTCCAAAAGGCCGCCTGCTCCTGTTTGGTCCGCTCGCGCATTTCAAATGCGGCCGCGATGAGCCCTTCATAAACTTCCTCCGCCGTCGCCGATTTCCCGGCAATCCGCCGGCAATGTTCGCTCACCAGCCGATGCTCCGTGAACAGCAGGCACAACATTTCCTGCACCGCGTAAAGGAACACGTGCGGGTTTGAGCTTTCAATGCGGCCAACGTGGTCAATCTTGTTGCGAACGAGATAAAAATCGCGCGGGCCAATTTCCCATTCCCAATTGCGATGATTGCCGGCCGGGACCGCCGGCCAGCAGGCGCCCCATTTGGGCATCTCGACGCCGTTGAAATAAAACGTCCACGGAAAATCTTTTTCGGAATGATTGGAGTTGGGCATGGATTATTGCTTCTTGATGCTGGTTCGTTGTTTGAGCCATTCAAAATCGGTTGTCGGCGTGGCGGCAAATATCCCTCCCACGCCGCCCTGCACCGGCGGACGCACCGTATCGCCGAGCTGCCAGCGGTGCGCCTCGAAATGCCCGTCGGCAAACGCGAGGTTCACCGCGCCGTTATGATAGGAAGCCGGCAGGTTGCCCCATTGATAATCCTCCAGCCGGTTCACAAAAAAGCCGTCGTTGATCGTGTCGCAATGCTCATCCAAAAAAACAAAAATGCCCGAGGCATCAAGAATGTCCGCCATCTTCAAAAACTGCACGTAAAGCGGATTAAAATGATCCAGCAAATCTCCGGGGTCGCCAACCATCGCGTTCATGGACATGCTGCGGATGCGCGGGCCATTTGCGGCAAGCGCGCGGTCGGACGGACATTTGAAAATTTTCGCCGAGCGATTGTCGTACGGCGAAAATAACGTGTCCGTCAGATAAATGAGGTTCGTGTTATCGTCGCTGTTGGTCCAGCCTTCGACGTTGTTCGCCCAGGTGTTGCGCGTTGAGATGGTCTGCGGTTTGCCGTAGTTATTGACCAGCAGGTCGTCGTTGTCTTCCGCATAAAGCGACCATGCGAGGCAAAGCTGGCGGATGTTGTTGTTGCAGGCGATGCCTTCGGACTTGCTTTTGGACTTCGCCAGCGCGGGGAAAAGCAGGCTTGCCAAAATCGCGATGATTGCAATCACCACCAGTAACTCGATCAAAGTGAAAGCGTGACTGCACTTCTCATCGAGACTGGACTTACGTGATTGGTTCCAAGTCTGGATCAAAGCCATGCGATGCCCCAAACTGAACCAGCTTGCCAAAAGCGTCAATGCGGAACCTGTTCTTCGGGCTCGTTCTCGGATGCTTTCGTTGCACTTGACCCGCGAATTTGCTCGATTTCAACCACGCAACGCCGGCAATACCAGACCGGGATGATTCCAAAAACGCCAAAGGAACAATCAATCAACCGCCAGTAAATCGGGATGCCGCGCACGCCGCCAAAAATGAACGCGTAAGGCACAATCGCCGCGCAGGCAATCATCCCGAAAGTGAACAACCATTTGTTGCGCACCGGGTCGCGTACCGCGCCGAGGAACGCCACCGCGATCATGAAATGCCCGAACGCCAGCCAGTCTGTTCCATACGCCATGAAAGGAAATTTCGCATCGGTTTCCTGCAGTCCCTCGCGCACTCTGAGAATCCAATGATCAAAACCGGTCGGAACTTCCGCGCTCGTTTTTCCATCAACGCCCAAACATTTCGTGAACAGCTCCAGTTCCGTTTTCAATGGGATTGCCGTTGCGCCGCCGATCACCAAACCCACTATAAAAACCCAGGTGAGGATCTTGATGCGCTGCAACAAAATTTGCTCCCAGCTTGAGATGATTTTCACGATGCGTCAATCCAGCAAATTTGAACTTAAGCGTTACACCTTAAACTCCAAATTCTGAACACGCATGGCGGTCTGCAGATCCGTCAGCGCATACAACATCAAATATCCGAGAAACAAAAAAGTTGCGAAGAGCAGCGGAAAAGTAAGCGTGTCGGGATGATCCATCGGATGGGTGGCCAGGCGATGGATGGAATGCGTCACGCCCAACGGATGCACCAGCGCGTCCCAACTGTTCAGGCGCAGGAACCGTCCCAGATAGACGCCAAAGCCGGTCAGCCACGCCACGACCAGAATGAACGTCCATCCGGTCAGTTTCCCAAACCGCTCAATCACCACCGAATGCATCAAATACAACGACACGAACCCAACCAGAAATCCCGTCATCGCCACAAGCAGCACGAGGCTCAAATCCAGCCAGAATGCCATCCGGAAATACGTTCCCATGTGGACCAAATCCGTGAAGATATAAGGCGCATTGGGAAAAAATAGCAGCCACAACAACGCCAGCGCGGCGAGCCGCAGGCTGTGCCGTTCGCCCGAACGATGCAGGTGATGAACACCCATCGCGAACACCAGCGGCAGCCATGCCAGGAACAGGTTTCCTGGAAGCATCGCGTAATGGAAGTTGTGCGTGGTGGCCATCCGAAAAATGCTGAGCACCACCCCGATGCCGGACGCGAACAGCAGCGCAATCACCGGAAACACTCTGGACCAACCCTGGTTCGTTTGAGAATCATTCATACTCCAATTTACTCCTTTAGATGGCTTGCGCCCTGAAAATGTTCATTCCAGCATCGCCGCCGGATGGGCGAATGCCGGCGTTGGCGCGCAACTGAAAATGCCTGCCGACACTTCGTCGAATATCAATCCGCAATCCCACCAGAATTTCGCGGGTGAAACCCCCACTTCCCGCAGTATACCGCGATGATCAAACATCACCACCAGGCACGACAGC
>DASRBR010000673.1:0-4696 GCA_035653495.1 Verrucomicrobiia bacterium | reverse complement strand
ACAGGAATCGCACGAGGACGCGCGCTTCGCCAGTCGCGCTGATGCGTTGCGGAAAGGGACCCTCGGCATCATGCGGATGTATGCCGTTTACAATCCGGCGATGAGCTTTGTCACGGGGATCGGGACGGTGCTGGTCATGGCGGTTGGCGGCTGGCAGGTGATGCACAAGGCTATCACTCCCGGAGATTTGGTGCGGTTCCTGTTTTATCTGGGATTGTTTTATGATCCTATCCGCCAAGTGCACAACTTGAACCAATTGTTGCAATCGGCGCGCGCCGCCGGTGAACGCGTGTTCGACATTTTGGATTTCCCGGTCGAACGAATGGACAACAAACGCCGTTTGCCGCTGGCGACGCCCGTTCGCGGCGAAGTCGTTTACGAAAAAGTCGGGTTCTGTTACGCCGGGAACAAGGAAGTGCTGCGCGGGATTTCGCTGCATGCGCGCCCGGGCGAAATGATTGCGCTCGTCGGCCCCACGGGCGCGGGCAAATCCACACTCGTCAACATGCTGCCGGCGTTTTATGAAATCACTCGCGGTTGCATCACGATTGACGGGCAGGACATCACCGGCATCACGCTGGAATCGTTGCGGCGCGAAATCAGCATCGTGAGCCAGGAGGCGTTTTTGTTCAACGGCACCATCCGCGAGAACATCCTTTACGGCAATCTGGCGGCGACGGATGAAGAGATGCTTGCCGCGGCGAAGGCGGCGAATTGCCACGAGTTCATCGCACGGTTGCCGAACGGCTACGATTCGCGCGTCGGCGAGCGCGGCGTGAAGTTGAGCGTCGGCGAAAAGCAGCGTGTGAGCATTGCGCGCGCATTGCTCAAGAACTCGCCGATCCTCATTCTCGACGAGGCGACCGCGAGCGTGGACACCGGCACGGAAAAATTGATCCAGGAAGCGCTCGAACGATTGATGGCCAACCGAACGAGCTTTGTCATCGCGCATCGCCTGAGCACAATCCGCAATGCCGACCAGATATTGGTTTTGCGCGACGGCGAAATCGTCGAACGCGGTGACCATGATGAATTGATGGCGAAGAACGGCCTTTACGCGCGGTTGGCGCGCATCCAGAACACGGTGTTGATCGAGGAAGGTTTTGAGAGGCTTGCAGCGGAATGACCAAATTTACGATTTACGATATACGATTTACGGGCGGCGGAGGAAATGGAAATCCTGAATGATCCTGGTCATCTCAATATTGTCTTCAAGTGTGGGACTGGAAAGTCCCACAACCCGCAGACAAGAATGTCTGCGCTACGTGGTGCAGGCTTTCCAGCCTTCGGGTTCAGGCGACTTTCCAGTCGCCTCCCCCATGCTGAACATATTCAGCTCTGTCTGAACAGCAATGAAATGCGCCCAGTGATAACTGAATTTCGAAGATGAATGAGATTGGAAAAATGCTGGTGGTGTTTGGGATGATACTCGTTGTCATCGGGGCGATTTTGTGGTCGGGATTTGGGCGGAGTTGGTTTGGGCGATTGCCGGGAGACATCCACGTGCAACGCGGGAATTTCAATTTCTACTTTCCGGTGGTGACGTGCATTTTGCTGAGCATCATTTTGACCATCATCATGCGGCTTTTTAGGAAGTAAGGTGTTAAAGGGAAAATCTTTTCCCACTCCCTTTGCATAATGAAACGTCGACGTCTCCTGCTCCGAAGGAGCAACCGGAAATTAGCCAGACACGAAGTGTCTGGGTTTGAGCGATTCATAGTTTTGTCCTGAAGGGACAACGGAGAATACGCTGGTCTTTGCGATTATTCCATCGTCCCTTCAGGACGAATATACATCCGTCGTACTCCAGACACTTCGTGTCTGGCTAATCTCCTTTGTCGCATTGCGACTCAAACGTGGAATCCTCTCGTCACTCTGACTAAATGTTTGGATTGCATCCGCTCCAAAGCTTCTGTTGAATCCATCGGAGTTTTTTGAACCCAGGCAACGCCATGCCCTCAACTCATCTTAGTCTTCATTATCACATCGTGTTCAGCACGAAAGATCGTTATCCATTCATTGAGGAACAATGGCGCGCGCGGTTGCATGAGTATCTCGGCGGATTAACCCGAGCTGCCGATGGGATCCCGGAAGCTATCGGCGGAACAGCTGATCATGTTCATCTTTTGGTCGGTCTCCGGGCCACTCACTCACTTGCGGCTTTTGTCCAGGATATTAAGCAAACCTCTTCGCGCTGGATTCACGAGACAATTTGCGTAAAAAATTTCGCCTGGCAACCAGGATATGCGGCATTCACGGTCAGCGTGTCTAATCGCGATGTGGTGAAGGAATATATCGCCAATCAGCCGGACCATCATCGGACAAAATCTTTTCAGGAGGAATACGTGATGTTCTTGAAGAAGCACCAGATTGAGTATGACGAAAAGTACTTGTGGTGATCGAATTGGTCTTTGCATCAGCCCAGAGCAATTGTGCTTTTCCTTTAGCTGGGCCCGAGCTCCGAAGGAGCAACCGGAAATTAGCCAGACACTAAGTGTCTGGTTTGGGCATGCATGGTTTTTTGTCCTGAAGGGACAAAGGAGAACGCGCTGGTCTTTGTGTTCCATGGTCCCTTCAGGACGAATATTTCCGTCCCTGGCACCCCAGACACTTCGTGTCTGGCTAATTTCCGGTGTCGCTTTGCGACTCAAATGTAGAATGCTCTTGTCATTCCTGACTACTTCGGGACTCGACGCTTTGTGCAATTTGATTCGGATAATAATGCGCCCATTCAAATGTCCATGCGGGACATCACTCATTTCAACTTCTTCATCTCCTTCTTCAACAAATCAAAATCTTCATGGATTTTTTTGGAGAGATCCTCGCGATAAAAGCGGACGGCAGGATGATACGTCGCCAGGTATTTCCCGCCGTCGTGCTTGATGATGCGCCCCCGCGCTTCCTCGATGGTTTTCATCCCGAGCAATTTTTTCACGGCGGTGACGCCCAGCAGCACGATCAACTCAGGGTTGATGAGCGCCATTTGTTTGAAAAGGTAAAGGGAAGTGCAGGTCTCGATTTCGTTCGAGTGCGGCGTGCGATTGGACTTGGGACGGCATTTGACGATGTTGGTGATGAAGAAATCTTCGCGCGAAAGACCCGTCCCTTCCAGGACATGCTCCAAAAATCTTCCCGCATTGCCAACAAACGGTCGTCCGCTTTCGTCTTCCTGTTTTCCCGGCGCTTCGCCGATGATCATCACGCGCGCGGTGGATTTGCCTTCGCCGGGAACGGCCAAGGTGCGCGATTCGCACAGCGGGCATTTTGTGCAAACGCGGATTTGCGCGTCCAATTTTTCGAGCTGCTTGACGCGATGCGATTGCGCGCGGTCCGAGCCGGATTCCACGATTTCGCGGCTTTTTTCGGCCGCTTCTTTCATTGCAGCAACGGCGCTAGGCATAGGCTGCTTCCCTTTCGGTTTTGGCGCGTTTGGTGGAGAGCATCTTCAGCAATCGTTCCGCCGCGTCGGGCGCGTAATCGGCCTTGTTGTTGTTGAACACCACATGAAGCTCGTCGGAATGCGTGACAATTTTTTTGGCGCGCCGCGCCAATTCGCGGATTTCGGCATTGGAATAATCGTAATCGAAACGTTCCGCGACGGTGCGTCCCCGAACGTATTGCGAGGCGTTGCGGCCATGCGCGCGAATATACGCGAGCCTGGGATTGGTGATGAGATCGTGGCTGGGCAGCACCATGAAATGCGGGTCGTCCGGGCCATCCACCATGACGAACGTGACGTGATGTTTGCGAAACCAATTTTCGGTTTCTTGGGAACGCTCCGGCGCGAGCCAGGAACGATTGCGCAATTCGATGGCGAGTTTCTTTCCGCGAAAGCAACTTACCAGATGGTCCAGGTCCTTCAATTCGTTCGAGCGCGGACCGAACGAAGGCGAAAGTTGCAACAGAAACGCGCCCATTTTCCCGGCGCCTTCGAACGGTTCGACCGCTTTTATGAAACGCCTGGCGACTTCCGATTCCAATGCGGGCGTCACTGAGACCTTGCCATTTTTAACTACGGTTTTTGGACGCAAGTCAGGCGGAAGAAATTCCGGGCCGCTGCTGTGCGAGAGCACGCGATGCAGTTTGACGTTGAACGTGAATTCGTCCGGCGTTTGCGCGCTCCAGCTTTGCACGATTTCCGGCGTGGGGATGCGATAGAACGTGGAATTGACCTCGACCAGATTGAAGTGCTCCGCATACCAGGCCAATCGTTCGTCGGCGGGCAGCCCTTTGGGATACCATGTGCCGATGAATTCAGCCTCCGACCAACTGGCGGTGCCCACACTGATTTTGCCGCGCATAAAACTCCTTTTATCAAAATTGCCCCGCGCGTGACATGATGCAAGGGGTAATAACTACCCAAGCACCCAAAGATCCAAATGCCCAAAAAAAATCCCAAGCACCAACATCCAAGCTCCATTAAAGCTCCAACATTCAAATTCCAAATATCCGTGAGCCTCCCCCGATTGGGTGGACAGTTGGTCCAAGCAGTTGGAAAGTGGCAATGATGAGCAATAGTAGAAAGAGATACACACGAGAGTTTAAGCAAGAGGCGGTTCGTCTTTTGGTGACCAGCGATAAACCGGTATGCGTGCTGGCAGAAGAACTGGGCGTTTCGGATACATCCTTGATCAATTGGAAGCGGCAGGCCCTGCGTAACGGCGACCATCCTGAAACAGCCAGGCCTAATTCAATT
>DASRBR010000672.1:0-2385 GCA_035653495.1 Verrucomicrobiia bacterium | reverse complement strand
TACTTTTCCTTTGCCGACTTTCCACGCGCAACCGCTGGTGAATGATTCGCCGTTGTCCCAATGCTCTTCAAAGATGACCGCGTCGGGTTTGGGGACATGGAACGGTCCGCCGTAAACTTCCGTCTGCGGAATGTCGAATTGCGCGGGAATACCTTCGGCAATCGGATGATGCGGTTTCAACGTGGTGACATGGCTTGGCTTGCCGGCATTCTCCACCATCGTAAAGATGCAGCCCGGCATTTGAACTTCTAGCGTGTCGGCGCCGTCATCGGCCTTGTAACGCCGGAAGGAAGGCGGCGGTTCGTCACGTTTGGTCATGCCTCCGCGCCAGGGAACTTTCACAATCTTTACTTTTTCGCGCTCGGATTTTGGCACAGATTTCAACGCGTCCTCAAGCGCGCGCTCGCCCATCGCAGCAACGAATGGCTTCGACCAATGCGCCGAATGCAGCGCAATGAGCGACAGCTTGCCCGCTTTCAGACGGTCAATCACGGCCTTCACATGGTCGTCTGTGACTGCTCCATGCTTCTGATGTCCCCACCAGATGAGCACATCGCAATTGTCCAAAATATCGTCGCTCAAACCCTGATCAGGATCGTTGAGGCCAACGGATTTGACGCTGAATTCGGGATGCTGTTGTAATTCCGACGCCAGCGTGTTGCCGAGATAATCGCCGTAAGCCGATTTCTGCGCCTCCTGCCGTTCGTCCCAAACCACCACGCGGATTGGCTTTGCGGATGCGGAATTAACCACCGCAAGCATTCCGAGAAATGAAATGAAGCCGCATAAAATCAAGGAAAGCTTATTGAGAAAGGAAGTCAGGCAGACAGGAATTATTGAGTTCATGGGAAAGATTCGTACGTCGGTGCGCAAAGAGAGTCAATGAGGATTTGGGGAGGAGTTGGTAATCATGGACGGCCGGGAGTCGGAAACATCGAACATCCAACATGGAACGCTGAACATCGAAATGCCGAAGGTTTCATTCGGGTTTCAGCGTTTTCCTTCACTCGGGATTCGGCGCGTTATCTGTTATTATTGGGTTCATTGCGCATTTTTGAGTGCTTTCTTCAAGCCTTTTTCGCAGGAATACGGGGCCAGTACCCCATGGATGCCCCATCGAAAAGCACTAAGATTACGCCCATCACTTTGCCTATCTATGAATGAATCGAATGAAGGGAAATCCAAACGGAAGCCTAACTCCGCCTTTATGAAGCCGGTGCAGCCGGATGAAAAGCTTGCGGCGGTCGTCGGCAATGACCCGCTGCCCCGCAGTGAATTGATCAAGAAACTTTGGGCGTACATCCACAAGCATGGATTGCAGGACCAGAAGAAGAAAACGCTGATCAACGCGGACGATAATCTCAAGGCGGTGTTTGATGGGAAATCGCAAGTGACGATGTTTGAGATGACCAAGCTCGTTTCCGGCCATCTCCGTTCATAGGAAGCAAATGAACCGGGCGCGGCTGGAGGAGCCGCAGGATGTTGGGAATTGAGAAGTCCGAAGGACTTCCTGACTTCTCAAACCGCATTCTGCGATTGAAGACAGTCGCGCCCGTATTTTCTCTTTTCATTAGCGCCGGACAAACCAAACGGTTGTGTCGAGGGACCAAGTTGAATCTTGAACCGCGCTTCCGCTGGCGGCTAATCTGCGCGGGTTGAAATCCGAGCAATCACCGGTTCGCGCTTCCGAAAAACAGGCTGCTCCTCACTCCATCAACGCCGGCCTGCTCCCTGCCCTTGGATTGTTCACCACCATCATGATGGTGGTCGGCGGCGTCATCGGCTCCGGCATTTTTCGCAAGCCGGGATTGATGGCGGGCCAGGTCGGTTCTCCAGCAATTCTGTTCGGCGTCTGGTTCATTGCAGGCGTGCTCACATTGTTTGGCGCGCTCACCAATGCCGAGATTGCAAGTGTCATTCCGGAAACAGGCGGGCAATATGTTTATTTTGAGAAGATGTTCGGCCCGTTCTTTGCCTACCTTTATGGCTGGGCGGTTTTCGCGGTCATCCAAACCGGCTCGATTGCCGCGGTCGCGTATGTGTTCGCCGAATATGCAGGCGAACTCGTGCGCTTGCCGCAACTGGGTCCAGCGCTCTCATCATTCACGATCCATTTTCCGTTCATCGGCGACGTTGCGCCATTGGCGGACATCGGCGTGAAAAGTTTGGCTGCGGCACTTGTCATTGGCTTGACCGTGGTGAATTACATCGGCGTCAAGCTCGGCGGCATCGTGCAGAATATTTTCACCATCGCGAAAGTGGCCGCGATGGCGGCGTTGTTCATCGGCGCATTTTTTCTTCCGACTGGCGGCGCGATGGCAAATTTGACGACCCCGAGCGCGGTGATTCATCCGGCTGGTTTTGCCTTGCTGCTCGCGATTGTGG
>DASRBR010000671.1:0-8498 GCA_035653495.1 Verrucomicrobiia bacterium | reverse complement strand
TGACGGAAATTGCGCTTCTTGATCTTGCGATCGCGAAAGGCGTATTGCTTGGCGTGATCGGTCGCATCGGCTGCGTAACGGTAAAGCTTGGAGCGGCGTCCGCGAAAGCCTTTGGCGGCCTTGATGGTGCGGATGCGGCGTTTGCGTGAGGCTGGGGCATTGGTGACTCGCATGACTTAAATTGGTTGATGGTTGATGGCCTTGGAGTTGATGGAAAATCAGTGGAACGGCAGGTTTTGCTTGATGCGATAAGCATCCGTGGGATCAATCCGCGCCAGTTCGCCGAGACTGCGGCGGCGCTTGGCGTTCTTGGACGCAAGCAAGTGGCGTTTGCCGGCGTGCGGGCGCATGACCTTGCCGGTGCCAGTGATCTTGAACCGCTTGGCGACCGACTTCCTAGTTTTGATACCTTTGGGGCGTCTCATAAATTCAATTCAAATTCGTTGCAAAAGAGCGGAAAATATAGGCTGCGCTTCCGGGCGAAGCAAGCGGTATTTTGACATTTTTGCCTGCCGAAATCTTCCATTTCCTGAATAAAATGCCGAAGAGGGCTTAATGCAAGCGGCTCAAATGCGCGCTCCGGACATCGGGTGGCTGGCGGCGCCATTGATTGAGGAGATTGACTTGCTCGCATCGGGCAGGGTGAAATAAAAAGTCGCGCCCTTGTTCACTTCGCCTTCGCCCCAAATCCGTCCACCGTGTTTGTGGATGATGCGCGCGACGGTGGCGAGCCCGACACCGGTGCCTTCGAAATCTTCCGCGCGATGCAATCGTTGAAAGACGCCGAACAATTTGCCGGAATATTTCATGTTAAACCCGACGCCATTGTCGCGCACAAAAATAACCTTTTCGCCGCCGACCTCGGTTTCGCCGACCTCGACCATCGCCACTTCGCGAGGACGGCTGTATTTGACGGCGTTGGACATCAGATTGACAAAGACAAGCCGCAGCAATCCGGGGTCGGCCTCGATGACCGGTAATTCACCGATTTTCCATTCGACACGGCGGTCGCCAATTTCCGGTTTGATTTCCACGATGGCTTCGGTGGCGAGCGTATGCAACGCGACGCGCTGCACGGAAAGCGCCTGCTTGCCTACCCGGCTGAGATTCAGCAAATCGTCCACAAGCCGTCCCATGTTCTGGCTGCCCTGCCGGATTTTTTGGGCGAGGCTTAATGCTTCGGCAGGCATTTGCGCGCCATGGTCCTGCACGAGCATCTGCGCGTAACCATCCACATGCCGCAACGGCGCGCGTAAATCGTGCGACACCGAATAGGTGAACGATTCCAATTCCTGGTTCGTGGCGACCAGTTCCGCGGTGCGCAATTGCACGCGTTTTTCCAGTTCCGTGTTGAGCCGGCGGACTTCGTCCTCGGCGCGTTTGCGTTCGGCGACTTCCACCTCCAATTTTTTCTGGTTGTTGATGGCTTCGCCGGCGCTCGCGTTGGCCTTTTCCCGCGCCAGGTGCATCGAACGCCCGAACAAAATGATTGTGAGGCAAACCAGAATGGGCGGGAGGAGCGTGGGCAGATCGCCTTCCGAAAACTTGAACCCGTGTTCTTTGCCAAGGAAAAAATAATCGCCCAGCAGAAACCCGACGACGAACGTCAGCACGGACGGGATGTAGCCGCTGTACCAGGCCACGACGGTCGTCGCGACGATAAACGTCAGGAACGCGTGCCTGTTCACGCTGCCTACGAGGGCCGGGCTCAGGGCGTCACGGATGAGAAACGCGAGCAAAATTGCAAGAAATGCGAAAAGATACCGGCGGGCGGTCGAGGGACCCGCCTGGAAATCCAGCGGGGCGTTTGGCTCGGAATCAGGCGCTTTCATTTATGGCCTCTTAAATCGTAACGAAACTAAACGTGAAAGCAAAGGTTTCTTTGGGCAAAATTGCCGCATCGGGCTTGAAGCAGGCGCGCGATGCAGCATATTCGGGCATGGACTCAGGCGAGCCGATGTCAATGCCGATTGATGGCGTGCTGGACTTGCACACTTTTCAGCCGCGCGAAGTGAAGGATCTGGTCCTGGATTATCTGGCGGCATGCCAGAAACGCGGCATTCTCCACGTCCGCATCATTCATGGAAAAGGGATCGGCAACCTCCGGCGTACCGTTCATGCGTTGCTGGCCAAACATCCTGAAGTCGTCTCTTATACGCTTGATCATCCGCAGTTCGGCGGCTGGGGAGCGACGTTGGTCACGTTGCGTCAGAAACCCGGCGCCGATGCTTCTGCAAAAAAGTAAGCCTGCGATTCAGACCCCAACCCCACCTCCATGGCTGATGCGACTTAAGCACGCGGCAGCTTGCCGGCCTATTATAATTTGAAAGCTTTTTTGGAAGCGCGGCGCGGAATGGATTATTTTGTCAAATGAAGGAGAAAACGAAAACGGCGGACCTGCTGGAGCGGGCGATCGAGGTCGCGGTGCAGGCGCATCACGGGCAACGAGACAAATCGGGCGGGCCATATATTCTGCATCCGTTGCGGCTGATGAACGCCGTGCGAAGGCCTGAGGAAAAAATGGTGGCCATTCTGCACGATGTTGTCGAGGACAACGATGAATGGACGTTGGCGCGGCTGCGCAAGGAAGGTTTTCCGGTGGATGTGCTGGAAGCCATTGATCACCTCACGCGCCGCAAAGATGAAACGAACGATGAATTCGTCAATCGCGCCGTGAGTCATCCGTTGGCGAGAAAAATCAAGATTCGCGATCTCGAAGATAATCTCAATCCGCTGCGTCATCGCGAACTGGACGACAAGGCCATCGCAAAATTGATGAAGCATCACCGCTCGTGGCATCGCGTGACGCAACGCGAGTTTTATTGACCTCAGCCCGCCTCGGCCCAATTGTGATTCAGCGGCTCATCCTTTATGGCCACGCGTTTTTGTCGTTTTCCCGCAGCAACGCGGCGCGTGCGCTTGGGTTTCACTCCTCGTTTTGGCGGAGGAAAATGCATCTCGGTTGCGAACGGTCCCAGCGCGCGTTCGCCAATCATGCCCATCAGTTCACGGGCGTTTTGCGGCGCGCGCACATTCACGTCGTTGTTGAAATAAATAAAGGCGGTTTTGTCTCGATGAGCGAGGATGTGGTCGGCCCAGGGTTGCAATTCGGCGCGCGTATAATCGTGCGCGGCGCCACCGGCGAGCCCGTGAAAACGAATGTAGATGAAATCCGTCGTGACGGAAAAATTCATCGGCATTCTTCCTGAACTGACCGACACAAATGCCGCGCGATATTTTTTCAACAATTTTAAAACTTCATCGTCTTCAAACCAGGAGACGTGACGAAACTCGACAGCATGACGATAATTTTTCGGCAGCAGCCGCAAAAAATCGCCAAGCCGCACGCAATCTTTTTGAAATGTGGGCGGCAATTGCCAAAGGATGGAGCCGGTTTTCTCCTTGAGCGGCGCGATGCGTTTGAAAAAAGTGTCCAGGGCTTCCTCGACGTCTTTGAGGCGTTTGATGTGCGTGATGAACCGGCTGCCCTTGATTGCATAGAGGAAACCTTCCGGCGCGACATCATGCCAGCGCCGGGTCATCGCCAGCGTGGCCAATCGGTAAAAGGTGGCGTTGATTTCGACGGTCGGGAATTGCGTCTGGTAAAATTCCAACTGGCGGTATTTGGGAACTTCTTCCGGATAAAACGTGTTACCCCAGCTTTTATAAGAAAATCCGCTTGTGCCGATGTAAACCGGGTTCATACCCCATCCTTTTTTTTCGCAACAATCCAATATAACCCGGTTGTGCGTTTTGCATTCTAAATTATTTTTTTGTATGAGTGAAAAAGAACAGCGCGAAGGGAAGGCCGGAAGTGAGGAACGCAAGCCCGAAAACGATGGGACGCCCAACCAGCATTCTTCGGGAGGCGCACCACCCCGGAAACCTGAAAACAAACGGCGCAAACCCGGTCCCAGTGTGGACATTGGCCCCGGGCCCGGCGCGGACGTTGTCGCCACGCCGCCGAGAAGGATTTAAGAGCGCAGTTGGAATACGAACTGAACTAAAAGGGGCTTTTACATCCCAGGCGGGCGATGATAAAACTATCGCGTGTTAAACGATTCCGCGGTTTGGAAATCCCTGAGTTTGTCCCGGCAACTGGTCCTGATTGGCGGGCCTTGCGCCATTGAAAGCGAAGCGCTTTGCCTCAAAGTCGCCGCATCGCTGAAGAAATCCTGCGAGAAGCTGGGCATCGCCTACATTTTCAAGGCGAGTTATGACAAGGCGAATCGCACGTCGAACCAATCCTTTCGGGGGCCGGGCCTCGAAGCGGGCCTCGAAATCCTCGCGAAAGTGCGCGCCACATTGGACGTTCCCGTGCTTACGGACGTGCATTCGGAAGTGCAGGTCGCCGCTGCCGCAGCCGTGGCCGACGCGCTCCAAATCCCCGCCTTCCTCTGCCGCCAAACCGATTTGATCGTCGCCGCCATCAAGACGGGCAGGATTGTGAATATCAAGAAAGGCCAATTTTTGTCGCCGCTGGAAATGGGCCAGGTGGTAAAAAAAGCGGAGTCCGCAGGCGGCAAAAAAATCATGATCACGGAACGCGGCACGACTTTCGGCTACAATAATCTGGTTTCCGACATGCGCTCGATTCCCATCATGCGGCGTTTTGGTCATCCGGTGATTTTCGACGCGACCCATTCGGTGCAATTGCCCGGCGGCGGCGGTGACAAATCGAGCGGTCAACGTGAATTTGCGCCGGTGTTGGCGCGCAGTGCTGTCGCCGCGGGCGCGGATGGAGTTTTCATCGAGACACATCCCGACCCTGACCACGCGTTGAGCGACGGGCCAAACATGATTCCTCTTGCGGAAATGCCCAGGTTGCTCACCAGCCTCGTGAAAGTTCGCGAGGCAGTCCAAGGCTGAAATGCCGGAACGCAATGGCGGGAACGCAGTCTAATCATTTATGCCGAATGAAATTTCAACCGAACTCAATGCGCGCCTGTCGAAAATCAAATTGTTCCTGTGTGACGTGGACGGCATTTTGACCGACGGATCTATTTTGATTGGTCTCAAGGAGGAAATCAAAAGGTTCAATATACGCGACGGCCTTGGTTTGGTGATGCTGCGCGAAGAAGGAATCAAAATCGGCTGGATTTCCAGGCGGCCTTCTTACGCGACCACGCTGCGCGCGGAAGAATTGAAGATTGATTTTTTGGAGCAGGGCAAGGGCAGCAAGGTAGCTGCTGTCGAAAACCTGCTCGAAAAAACCGGCCTCACGTGGGAGGAAGTTTGTTACATGGGCGATGATATTGTGGACTTGGGGGTATTGAAACGCGCGGGCTTCGCGGCGACGGTTGCCGACGCCACGTATGAGGCGAAAGTGGCTTCGCATTACGTCACCGTTGCGAATGGCGGTTGCGGCGGCGTGCGCGAAGTGGTGGAAATGATTTTGAAGGCGCAAAACCGCTGGCAACGCCTCGTCACCGAAGAATCCGCCTGAGCAATGCGGCTAAAAAATCACCAAAACGAAAATGCCAGGTTCTGGAAACGCGTGTTGCGTGTTGCGTGTTGCGTGTTGCGTTGGTGGTTAAGATGTTTCCAACCCGGAACCCGGAACCCGGAACCCGGAACGATTTTTCTCATCGCTCTTTTCTGGCTGTGCGCGGTTCCATTCTGTTCCGCCCAGCCCATCGCCCGGAACGGCGCAAACGGCATCGAAAGAATTCCTTACGACGCGCCCAATGAGGACCAGGTCAAAATCGAATTCAGTTATAGCCAGGTCACGAACTTTGAAGGAAGGTATTTGTGGAAAAATGCGCTCATCAAGGAATTCCCGCTTCGCGTTCCAGGCAGCGTCAATCAACCGCCTCCACAAAATCGCGATGACGTCGCCGCCGCGCAGCGCAACGAAATGCCCGAACCACAAATGACCGCCGAAACTCCCGAGTGCATTTCCGACCAGCGCCTGGACGAAATTGATTCAACCAACATCCTCAAGCTCCACGCCAATCGCGGCAGCATTTTTCTCGAAGGCGTCGGTTTTCAATTTCATCACACCAACATGGACCTGATCGTCTCCAACCAGGTGCATTCTGTTCTTCAACTGCGTTCCGCGACGAACGCTCCGGGTGCGGCAACGGAAATTTTTTCGCATTGGGGCGAATTTCAAATGAAGACCGACGCGACCAACGGCATGGCACTCTACATTGGGAATGTGCGCGTGCTGGACCCGCAGATGAAACTGGATTGTGATTGGCTCAAGGCGGATTTGCCCAAAAGCGAACCCGGCCAGACCAACCGCGCCAATCACATCGTTGCGCGCACGAATGTCGTCATTGATTTCATGAACACCAATGGCGACAAAGTCCACGCGTTGGGCGACCAGGGCGTTTACGATTATCGCATCGTCAATGGCGCCACGAACGAAACACTTGAACTCACCGGCAATCCGCGCTTGAACCTCACGAATAGTTACATGACGGCGGATGTGTTCGTGATGGATCGCGCCAACAACAAACTCCATGGCCGCGGCAATTTCCATTTTCATTATCATCCCACCAACCAGTCTGTGGAAACGGAAATCGTGTCCGACAAATTTGATTACGACCTGACCACGCGCCTGGCGAATTTCTGGGGCAACGTCCATGTGAACGATGCGCGAATGAAGCTGGCCAGCGATTTTTTGACCGCCACGCTTCCGAAACAGGAACCCGGCGTCACAAACAATCATTTGGACCACATTCTCGCAGAAACAAATGTCGTGATGGATTTTGTCGTGATGAATTCCACAAATCGGCAAAACGTCCACGCCACCGGGCAGAAGGCGACCTATGATTACAGATTTACCAAAGGCGTGACCAATGAAGTGATGGAATTGACCGGAAATCCGGCGGTCACGATGGACAAGGGCTGGATGACGGCCGATTTGATTCGCGTGGACCGCGCGCAAGGCCGGATTTGGGGCACAGGGAAGCATCATTCCGTCATCAAAAAATCGGCTGGCGACGCCGCGACGATGGACACGGAAATTTTTTCGGACAAATTCGAATATTCCACCGCGAGCGGTCTGGCGATTTACCAGAAAAACGTGCGGGCATACGATCCGGAACTGAACCTGACGCAGGCCAGATTGCTCACCGTAGAAATGACGAAAGGCGCGAACGGCGCCACGAACATCCACAAGATTATTGCCGAAGGCAATGTAGCGCTCGATTTCGCTGACAAAGCATTCGCTGCCGGTGATATCACGAATCTTCCCGCGTTGGTGGCACGTTTAAAAACACCGCACGATGGCCCATCTAAATTTGTCGCCGCGCAACTTTCTCCCTCCACGCAAGGCTTGCTAAACGCTTACAAAGCCGGACCGGACCCGAAATTGCAACAGGCGCTCGCGGACGACCTGAATCGCATCACGCAAAGCGGTCCCGTCTATGAATCGTCGCGCTTCGCCAACACTTATGTTTCACTGGAAGCCTCAGAGTTGATGCAAAAAAATCCGATGGGACTCGATTTAATCCAGTTGAACCGGTTGCTGTTGGTGGACGCGTTTCGTGGCACGCTGGCGCGCGGACGCACCGGTGAGAAAACTCATGCCATCGGCGAACGCGCCATTTACACCGTCCAGGGAACGAATGCGGCGGCAAGTGCATTGCTGGAGCTTTACGGTCACCCGAAATTGTTCAACCCAAGCGGCTGGATGGAGGCGGACGACCTCATTATTTATGATCGTCGGACGGGCATCGGCCATGCTATAGGAAATCCGCACATTCATCCGAACATGCAGGCGCTGGCAAAAACGCCGAACACAACGAACTCGGTTCCATCAACGCAATGAGCACTCAGCAAACTGAGCCGGCCCAACAGCAATCCGTCGCTGAACAACCAGTCGCGACGGATGCGTCCGACTTGCTGCTCACGACGGACCGTTTGGTCAAGGAATTCAGGCATCGCCGGGTTGTAAATGGAGTTTCCATCCGGGTTGCAGCGGGTGAAATTGTCGGATTGCTGGGGCCGAATGGCGCGGGCAAGACCACGACCTTCAACATGGTGGTCGGCCTTATCAAACCCGATGAAGGCGCGGTGAAGTTTATCGAGCGCGACATCTCGCGCCTTGCGATGCATCAACGCGCGCGGCTTGGAATCGGTTACCTGACGCAGGAACCATCGGTTTTCCGCAAATTGACGGTCGAGGAAAATATTTTGGCCATTCTGGAAACGTGCAAAATGACCAATGCCGAGCGCAAGGTCCGTTTGAAATATTTGCTGGATGAACTGGACTTGTCGCGCCTTGCAAAAAGCCGCGCCTACACTTTAAGCGGCGGCGAAAAACGCCGGCTCGAAATCACGCGGGCGCTCGTGACCAGCCCCAAATTGTTGTTGTTGGACGAGCCATTCAGCGGCATCGACCCGATTGCCGTCTATGAAGTTCAAAAGATTGTGCGCCGTTTGAAGGAGCGCAATCTGGGCATTTTGATTACTGATCACAACGTGCGCGAAACGCTGAAACTGATCGATCGCGGCTATATCATCCACAAGGGGCAGGTGCTCGCCGA
>DASRBR010000670.1:0-2307 GCA_035653495.1 Verrucomicrobiia bacterium | reverse complement strand
TCGCCATTCGCCGTCAATTGCTGTTCGGCAATGATGCGGTTTTCGTTCGTCGAAACGTTTGCAGACGCGGTGGCGTTCGTCTTGAAATTTCCCATGCTGCTGGCGACTTCAATCAATCGAGTCACCACTGTTGAACCCGGAAATCCGTGCACGCCGACTTCAGCCTGAACCGTCACCGGCGCGTCCTCGAAGGCCGTCTGGCTCACCGTCACTTTGTCCAATGACAGGTCTCGCAACCCATTGTCCTGCCCGATGACTACGGGATAAACGGGCGGACAATTCTCCAAGTCGGAGAGTTCGGAGGCATCATCAGTCGCGTTGCCATCGGTGAACAGCAAAACGCCCGCGACCGGTTGGCCACGCCATTGGCCGTTTGCGGTGCGAAGCGCATTGCCCAACGCCGAGGCGCGCCCGGAAAAACTGAGTTCGCCGAAATCGCGCATGTCCTGCAACCGCGTGTCAAACGCATAGCGACGCACCTGGAAATTTTCGGCAAGGGCCGCCTGCCAGCCTTTCGTGTCGCCAGTCAATTGCTCGCGCAATGTCTGGCCGCGCGATTGCGTCTGGCCGGCGTCCTTGATCTGCAGGCTCTGGCTGTTGTCCGCGAGCAACGCAAAAATATTTGCGCCCGGACGCGCCCGTTCGTCCACGCGAAGCGGTTCGAGCAAGCAAACAGCCAGAGTCAAAATCCCCGCAATCTTGAGCAGGCCGCAACCGAGACGAACGCGATTTTCAACTGACGTTCGATGTCCGGCCCAGATCAACGCCGCAGCGGCCGCAAGCGTCAGCGCGAGTGCCGGCAACAACCACGTTCGAGTGGAGAAAATGATGGTCGCCAGGCCGGTCACCGCCCATCCCCCAATTTTTCGTAGTACTTGCGGACGAGTTCGGAATAATTTTCTGGCACGGGATCGTGGTCGAGCGGAACGAGACTTTTCTCATTCGAGAGCCGGGCAAGGTCTTCGCGCAATTGTGTGCGCACCTCGGTGATGGGGTCCAAAATCTGTTTACGGACCAATTCAGTCTTGGGCTTGATGTGGCTCTGCCGATATTGCGCGCGAAGTTCGACCAACCGTTCGCGCGCCGTGGCCAGTTGACTGCGCATCTCGGGCGTGTCCAGAACCTGCTCGACATCGCGCATGCGGCTGGTCCAATCGAGAAAATCGCTTCCGGTGATTGGACCGCCGGGACCGTAACTCAAGCCGCCCCGGCCGGTGTTCGCGCCGACCTGTCGCACAATCTCGCTCAAACGCTCGGCATCATTGCCAGCAACAGTTGTCGCGCCAGTTGAATTGTCACCCGTTCCTCCGGTTTGTTGATCGCTAGCTTGAGGATTTTCGCCTGAACCTCCCTGCCTATTGTTTTGATTATCGCGCTGCCCGTCTTGATTGGAATTGCCGGCTTGTTGCCCGGCACGATTGCCATTCGCTTCCGTATTTGCCTGTCCTTGTCCTTGCGATTGCGGATTTTGTCCGGCCTGCTGCCCACCTTGGCCGCGCGATGCATTGTTCTTCCCGGATCCTTGCTGCCGACCTTGGCCGCGCGACCCATTTTCGGCGACGCTGTTGGTGCCCTTTTCGCCATTTTTTTCCGAAGATTGCGCAGTTTGTTGCGAATTCGTGCTCTTCTCGCCGCCATTATTCTGCTGCGACTGCGCCACTTCTTGCGAATTGCCCGCGCCCATTTTGGATCTGGCTGTGCCGCTGGCATTGGGTTGTCCCTGATTTAATTCGCGTTCCAAACGATTTGCGAGGTCGTCCAATTCTTTTTGCGCGTAACGCAAGGTATCGGCTTCATTGCCAAGAACGCTTTCCGCCGCGCGTTCGATTTTTTGCCGCAGCTCATTGATGTTCGTGCGAGCGGCACTCTCGGCTTCGGCTGCCTGCGGGAGCAAACCGCGTTCGACCATCTGCGCCCCGGCATCCAGAAGATTATCGGTGTGCAATTGGTTCGCATGACGTAGCGTGTCGTAAAGCTGCTGGGACAACAAAGGCTCGGTGCTTTCCGCTTGCTGGCTCACGCTCTGCATGTTCGAGAGAAGATTCGTCAAAGCCTGCTGCTGGTTGTCCATTTGTTCGGCGACCTGCTTCCGTTGCGCGGAATCGTCCAGCGACTTGCGCCCGGGATTGTTGAGTGATTCCATTCCGCGGGCGATTTCGTCCTCCTTGTTCGCAAGCTCGCGCGCCTGGTTCCGCATCTGCCGCATCTGTTCGGCGAACTGGCTGGAAGTCTGGTTGCGCAAATCGTTCCGCAATTTTTCCATCTCCTGCTGCGCGCGCGTGCCGGCGGCCAAGGCCTGCGAAGCCG
>DASRBR010000669.1:0-5857 GCA_035653495.1 Verrucomicrobiia bacterium | reverse complement strand
TACATTGTTACCAGTTTTCGTTCCAATGGGCTTTACATGGCCAATCTCCAGAGCACTCCTATCGCAGGCAATGTCGGAGGTGTGGCTGTTCAAGGTCAATATGCCTTTCTGCCGTTCCAAACCTCGTTCCACTCTTACCTGATCTCCACCAATGGGCCAAAATTGGTTGCGCAGCTTAACTACCCATCCAACACGGTGGGAGTCGTGGCACTTTCGGGAAGCTACGCCTATTTCGGCTGCGGAGATGGTGTGCGGGTTGTAAACATCTCCAATCCAACCAACCTCGTCCCGGCGGGGCAAACTACTACAAATGCGTATGGCACTTTCGCCGTGTACGGCATCGCGGTCAGCGGGCCTTATGCTTATGTAGCCAACGGACAAGATGGTCTGAGGGTGTTTGAGATTCTTCCAAGCCTGTCAGCAAGCCAGATCAGCGGCAATCTTGTGTTCTCCTGGCCGGCAACTTCGTCATTCGCACTGCAGCAACGGTCATTGACGGATACGAATTGGACGACGCTGACGAATGTGCCCATCCTTGTGAATGGCACGAATCAGCTCACCTTGAGTCCTTCTGGAACCAGCGCGTTTTACCGGTTGATCAGCATGTAATCTTATGAAAACATTCCGCCTCAGCCGGGCGGTGCTGGTGTTTGCACTCGCTCTTGGATCGTTAAATGCGCTTCATGCGCAAATCACCCTCATTAACATCGGCCACGCCAATAACGGAGGCACAGCGCAAGGGATTGTCGTGTCCAATAATTTTGCCTATCTGGCTGCGGGCACAAACGGGCTGCTTGTCTATGATGTTTCCAACCCGACCGCCCCGCTTCAGATTGGGCATGCCAGCAGCACTTCTGGCACCGCAGCATATCATCTGGCCATTTCAAGCAACGAGGCCTACGTGACCACGATTGCTCCCAATCCAGGATTGAATGTCTATGATGTTTCAAATCCACCAAGCCCAAGTAATGTCTTTCGGACAAATTATAATTTATTCGGCGGGGTGGCAGTCGATGGAACGAATCTCTATCTTGGAGGCGATAGCCGGCTGCCTTTATTCAACATCTCGAATCCTACCAATCCCATCCTGGTGACAAACCCATTCATTACTCCCAACCCAACCACCATCTGCATCGGCAGCAACATTATGGTGGCATCGGGCGGTAGTTATCTGGCGGCTTCCACGATTTCCAATGGCCTTTACTCGACCAATTTTTTGATCGCCAATCTCACCAATAGCGAAGCCGTGGCGCTGGCTGGACAATATGCTTTCGTGGCAATGAATGCTGGAACGACACCACTGCTTGTCTGTCATGTTTTGAGCAATGCTTTGCCTGTCGTTGGGGAGATCACCTATCCAAGCACCAATGCATCCGGGGCTGGATACACTGTTGCTGTTTCAGGAAGCTATGCCTATGTCGGCTGCACAGCCGGTGTGCGCGTGATCAACATCTCCAATCCCAGCAACCTTGTCGCGGTGGCTCAAACATCCGGCGCTTACGGGGGCATTCCTTATGCCATCGCGGTGTCCGGACCTTATGCTTACGTGGCCAATGGCACGGATGGGTTGCGCGTGATCGAAGTCATTCCGACCTTGAGTGTGACTCAATCCAATGGCTCACTTCTGTTTTCATGGCCGGCAACTTCATCGTTTGCGCTGCAGCAAAAAGCTTTGTCTGACAGGAATTGGACGACGCTGACGAATGTCCCCATCCTTGTGAATGGCACGAATCAGCTCACCTTGAGTCCTTCTGGAACGGGCGCGTTTTACCGCCTCATAAGCATGTAATCAGGCGGCATCGAGGGCTTCGCGGACCATCTTGGCGAGTTGCGGCGCGGGATAAGGTTTGGAAAGGAATGGGCCGTCCGGCAATCCCTTGTCGTTGCCCATGATTTCCGCGCTGTAACCGCTGGTGTAAATCACCTTGAGCTTGGGCTGGCGCGTCTTGAGCTGGCGGGCGAGGTCGCCGCCGGTCATTCCTTCGGGCATGACCATGTCCGTCAATAGAAGGTCTATCTTGCCGTTCTGCGCGTCATAAACTTTCAACGCTTCAGCGCCATTGGACGCTTCCACAATGCGATAATCGCAGTTCTCCAAAATTTCCTTCACCCAAAGGCGAAGAATGGTCTCGTCCTCGACCAGCAAAATGGTTTCGTTGCGGCCCTTGGCGATTTTCGCGGGTTCCTGCGAGTTGGAATCGCCACTGGAAACGACTTTTTTGCCGCTCGCTGGAAGGTAAATTTTGAAGGTGGTGCCAACGCCCACCGTGCTCTTCACTTCAATCCAGCCCTGGTGTTGCTTGACGATGCCGTAAACCGTCGCAAGGCCAAGCCCCGTCCCTTTGCCAACTTCCTTCGTGGAAAAGAACGGCTCAAAAATACGGTCGAGCGTTTTGGCGTCCATGCCGCAGCCGGTGTCGGTGACTTCGAGGCAAACCGTGGTGCCGACGCGCGAATCCGGATGTTGTCGCACGTAAGCCTCGTCGATCTCCTGCACGGAGGTGCTGATGGTCAATTGGCCGCCTTTAGGCATGGCATCGCGGGCATTGACAGCAAGATTCATGACGACCTGCTCAAGCATTCCCGTATCGGCCTCCAACGCCGGAAGTTCCGCGGCGTAATTGGCATTTACCTTCACCTGTTCGCCCAACAACCGCGTCAGCATGTTGGAGACATTGCGCAAAACAGCGTTCAGATCGATGGTCTTGGGCTGCAACACCTGCTTGCGGCTGAACATCAGCAGTTGCCGTGTCAGCGCAGCGGCCCGCCGTGAAGCATCCGAAACCTGCTTCAACGGATTGGTGATCGCCTCGTCGCCATCGCATCGGGCAAGCAGATAATCCGAATAACCCTGGATCACCGTGAGAATGTTGTTGAAATCGTGCGCGACACCGGCAGCCAGTTGCCCCACCGATTCCATTTTTTGCGCCTGGCGGAATTGCGCCTCCAGGTTTTGCATGTCGGTGATGTCCACGCCGTAGCAATGCACCACCTGGCTGGTGGGAATCGGGAAAAACGACCATGAGATGGTGCGGCCATTGCGCGCCACATCCGTGCTTAGTTTCTTGTGAGAAGAGAGCGCTTCGCGGGCAAGCTCCGAGGCCTTCTCGGGCAAAATTTCCTCCGGAAGCGCGAACTTCAACTGCTTTGCCAGCGCGCGCGCCGCATCGTTGAAATAGGTCAGCGTGCCGTTGGCATCAAATTCAAGCACGGGATTCGGATTGACTTGCGGAAAGGCGGCGAGTTTTTGGATTTGTTTTTCCGCGTGTTTGCGGTCGGTGATGTCCGTAAGACTGCCCGAAGCGCCAAGAATGCTGCCATCCGCATTGACGGTCAACTGCGCATAGACATCCACCCAGCGGGTCTTGCCGTCTTTGGTGAGCAGGCGCGTTTCATAACGGCAATAATCGATCTTGCGCTCCATCAATTGCAGAAAGATGTGGCTGTTGCGCTGGCGCTCGTCGTGATGGATGTATTCAAGGAAAAGGCTGCCGAGCACTTCCTTCACTTCAAAGCCGGTGATTTCCGTCCACGCCGGATTCAGCGAAGTCCAGTCGCCAAATTCGTTCACTTGGAAAACCACTTCCTTGAGACTCTCCACGACCGACCGGTATTTGATCTCGCTGGCGTCCAGCGCTTCCTCGGAACGTTTGTTCTCAACCGTCAATGCGATGCCGTAGGAGACGGAACTCAGCGCCTGGATGACCGGTTGCGAAAGGTGGTCGTGCGAAAAAATGGACAACAAACCAATCAACCGGTTTTCCAGCATCATCGGATAACCGGCATATGCAACAATGCCTTCCTCCTCGACCCATTCCGGACACGGAATGCACGCCGCGCCCGCAACTTTGTTGACGAGCAGGGGTTTGCCGTCGCCGGTGATTTCCTTGGTGGGAGCAAGCTTGGTCAACGGGCCGCCGCCGTTGGCGATGTCATTGATCGCGCCCGCGCTGGCGCGCAAATGCAGCATGTTGTCTTCAGGATTGAGAATCCAAATCTGCGCCAGGTGCGCATTGAGGTAACGGACCATGGCGTCGGCGCAACGATAAAGCACGCCGCTCAAAGAATCGCGTTGCGTAAGCGAGAGACCGATGTCCGCGCCGAATGCGGCCAGGTTCGCCTGTTCAAAAGCCGCGATGGCCGCCGCGCGTTTGCGCTCCAGGGCGTAGCGGATGGAGCGTTCCAGCGAATCAGCGCGCAATTGCGATTTGACAAGGTAATCCGCCGCGCCGGCTTTCATCGCCTCCAAATCCACGGCGTGCTCGCCCAAACCGGTGAGGAGAATGATGGGCGCCTGGCAGCCCCTTGCGAGCGCTTCCTGCATCAATTCGATGCCGTTCTTGGCGCCCAACCGGTAATCAATCAGGCAGACATCGTGCTGATTGCGCGGCATGGCCTCGAGCCCGAGCGCATAGGATTTGAACCAATCCACCTGGAAGCGCCGGCCTTTCATCTCAGTGAAAAGCCCGCGGGTGAGAATGTAATCATCCTCGTCGTCTTCGACCAGCAACACCCTTATCTGTTCCAGTTCGCTCATAGTCATCAAGACTTCACGGGAAGCACAACCACATTGAACCAGTAATTCGCGACCGATTTCAAAAGCCCGATGAGCGCATTGAACGCCACGGGTTTGGTGATGAAGGAATTCGCCCCAAGCTCATAAACTTTCGCGATGTCCGGCCCTCCGGTGAGGGTGGTCAACACCACGACAGGAATTCTCCTCAAGTCGGGGTCTGTTTTGATTTCCTGCAAGGCTTCGCGGCCATCCTTGCGCGGCATGTTCAAATCGAGAATGATGAGACTGGGGCGCGGCGAATCTTCCGGTTGCATAAACTGGTTGCGGCGGTTCAGATAATCCATCAATTCCACGCCGTCCTGGACAAACCGTATTTCCATGGCCAGCCCACTTTCCGCGAGTGCATCCTTGGCCAGCAAACGGTCATCGGAGTCGTCCTCAGCCATCAAGATGAGATTGGGCCTGATAGGAGAAATTTTTTGTGGAGGCATCATTGCTGCACCTCCGCCTTGGCCTGTTTGACGGGAAGAATGACGATGAAAATCGAGCCTTCGCCGGGCTTGCTTTGGGCCGTGATATATCCCCCGTGCCGCTCGGCAATACGGCGGCAGACCGCAAGACCGATACCGGTCCCTTCGTATTCAGTGCGCCCAAGCAGCCGCTGGAAGACGGCAAAAACCTTGTCGAGATATTGCTCGTCAAAACCGATGCCGTTGTCCTGGACCGTGAGCACGCAAAATTTGTCGTCAGGGCTGTTGGTCGGGGCGTTAGGCAACTTGGCGTCTTCCTTGATCTGGTCGCGACTGATGAGTTGCGCGTCTATCTTGACGACGGGAATTGCGCCCGGCGGCTGGAACTTGATGGCGTTGCCGATGAGGTTTTGCAACAGTTGCCGCATCTGTATCGGGTCTGCATGGATGGTCGGCAACAACCCGGTCTGGATCTGCGCCTTGGTGTTCTCGATGCGAAATTCCAAATCCACCAGCACTTCGCGCGCTATCGCGCTCAAGTCCACCTGCACGAACGGTTGCGAGGAACTGATGACGCGCGAAAAGGTGAGCAGCCCATTGATGAGGTTCTGCATTCGCGCGGCCGCATTCTGCATGCGTTCCAGATAATCGCGGCCTTCGTCCAGTTGCACCGATTCGCATTTGGCCTTGAGCCGGTCGCCGAACGCCTGGATTTTGCGCAACGGCTCCTGCAAATCGTGCGAGGCAACGAAAGCGAATTGCTCCAACTCCCGGTTGGAACGGGCCAGTTCGTTGGCCTTCCGGTTCAACTGGTCCTCGGCCATGCGGCGCTCGGTGATGTCCTTGAACATCACCACGGTGCCGACGGGTT
>DASRBR010000668.1:0-4590 GCA_035653495.1 Verrucomicrobiia bacterium | reverse complement strand
GTAAGATTCTTACCAGTTGTTTATCCACGCAGTAATACATTCCCTCGCGAAGTCCACGGAAGATTAACGATATTGTGCATTCATATTTGTTATGGCTATGCGGCGGGAAATGAAGTGGAGAGCGGGCGACGGGAATCGAACCCGCGTGGCGGATTGGCGCAAGCAAATGCTCAAAAACATTAATAAGATACGCGGTATATGAACATCCTTGCAGTTTTGAACGTTGCACCCCATGGTTATACCAATATGGGCAAGCGTTCACATACTCCCCGGCAAGGATAACTGGATTTGCTTCTTCACCGACCGCAACAGCGATGTTCTCTGGTGCTTCTTGTCCGAATCTGCGGTCGTCCACGAATGAGGAATCCAGAGCGGCAGTTTAATGCCCGTTGGAACTAAGAGGAGCCCACCAGAGATAGGTTTTACCGCCGGGGCCGGGGCCTCTTCCACACGGTGTCGCCGAGTCCTGGGTAAATTCAGTGACCAGCAGAAATTGAACGTGCGCGTCCATGGCAAGGGCATTTCCACCATTCTTGCTATGCAAGCGGCCGATTCCTTCGTTGCCAGCAGCTGTGCAACTGGTCGGAACTGAAGGGTAATTGGCGCCATCATTGAATTCGAATGCGCCGGGCACTCCTATCCCGCCAGCATTCTCGTCCGGTTCCCAAAGAAGATAACATTCAGGGCTCCAGACATCGGTCACCTTGCAGGAAATATAGGTTCCACCTGGCGGGTCACCGGGTTCGGGAGAGCCGGGAAAGCTGGATACAGCCCCGTCCATCACATAACTGGAAAACCGGTTGTTACGATGATTCGGCGAACCAGGCGGAGCCTGGTAGGTCTTGGACTTCGTATCCACCGGGCAGAGATAGGATAGGGGGTTTCCGATATACCTGAACCACAACCCGGTGGCATAAGCGGCGTTCGGGTTGTTTTGATAATTTCCGCCCGGCCCCGGATCAGGCAACGCACCATTGATGGTGTAATAGAGCCAGCCCGGTCCTTTCGTCGGGTTGCCTCCGTCCCAATTGGGAGGCGCAAGATAATCATTATTATCAGTCGCGTACATGGCGTTGGCGTATCCCAACTGCTTTTGGTTGTTGGTGCATGTAGTCCGCACCGCCTTGGCCTTGGCTTGAGACAATGCCGGCAGCAGCAATGCCGCGAGAATCGCAATGATGGCGATCACAACCAGAAGTTCGATGAGAGTGAACGCACGTTTCCGGGCAACGGATTTGAACCGGAAAATTGGGGACTTGGGTTTGTTTGCCTGATTAAATGTTGGTGACATAGTTCGGGCAATTTTCTTAACGAGCACTTGTGCGCGCTAATTTCATAAAACCCTGCAAAATTTCACAGGGAAAATAAGGGATGGTTCAGAGAGAAGTTAACTATGAGACCAACCATGGTCAATGGCCTTTTTATGTCATTGCCATGATCTTCATTGGACGCGTGGAAAATGGATGAGAATGGCGCGAGAGAGTGAGAATTTGAACCTTCCGAAGCACCAAAATGAGTCTGTGAGTCATTATGGATGTGTGTCTGGGCCGGAATTTGGCTTGCCAACATTTGAAGGCGGTTCATGAAGCGCGAATTCGACCGCTTTGGTAAGTTTAGCCGAGAATTTACGCACGTTGCGATGGATATCGCCAACGGAAGTATAACTGAATTGCCCGGCAGGAAATGCTTCCAGGTTGATGTAATCATACAGCCTGGGTTTGGCGTGCGGTGACTTGGGCAGGTCTGTCACGAAAACCAGCCCGACGCAAAATGCGCCCGGGTGCTTTTCCTCGATGATATTTTTGGCGCGTTCGGCGGGGACCGTTCCCGGTATCAGCCAGGAATTATTGATTTGGGTGCGGGCGAGATTGATGTAACCGCTGTCAACGACCACTCCTTCGGGCAAAATCATCAGGATCTTTCCGCAAATCCGGCGGCGGTTCTGGATGCAGTTTGTCCGCAGTTGTTCCACTTTGAGCGCCCAAACGAGTTCAGGATTTTCCTGTTCCGTTCGGTTCGTTGTTGAAGGCGACTGGTTGGGTTCGGCCGAAGCTGACAGTCCAATGAAAAGCAGCGGCAGGAAAAACTTGAGAGCAACTCGCGTCAATGAATGCATAACCGGCGCACCTATTGCTCCAGTATGCGGTAGAAGCGGTAGGGATAATTGCTCGATGCAGAGTCCATCAGGTTAAACATGTTGGTTGTCGCAAGGTTTGTCTTGAGCGTTGTCCAATTAATGAAATTAGTCGTCGCTTGCAAAACATAATTGTTGCCCGGCACCGCTCCTGACAACTGCATCTGAAAGACATTGCTCGCATTGATCCTGCCGCCGCTCAGGAAAAGCGGTTGGATGACGAATGCCGCGCTCGCAGCAACGCTGTTATTGAAATTGGTTTCAAATTCATTGGCGGACAAGGTCAGATTATTGGTCACAAGCAACGGTCCTGAATAGACGGGCGAATTGATGGTCGGCAACGCGCCGTCGAGCGTGTAATGAACGACGGCATTGGTATCGGACGGTTGCACCGTCACGGAAATGGAATGGTTGAACATGCCGCCATTGGGCATGATGGTTGGGGGCGGGAGCGAGGGCGTTCCGGGCAAACTGTTGATCCATGAGGCGATGACCTGCACCGCGTTCGAATCGATAAGGTTTCTGGCGAGTGTCGGCATCTTGATGGCTGGATTGGTCGAATTCATCCTCTGGTAAATCATCGAGCGCCAGATGTCATCGGGCTTGATGACGCAGGCGTTGTCAACACCGAGAGAATACTGCGCCGGAAAATTGGTTATGCTCTGGTTCGCCAGCGGAGTCTCGTAACGCGCATCGAAAGTGGGCCCTGTGCCGCCAGGCTGATGGCATTGCGCGCAATTGGCATCGAGATAAGAACGGGCGCGTTGTTCGAATGATGCTCCAGAATTGGTCAACGAGGAAAGCTGTTCGTAATTTGAGATGCTGGCCTCGTTAAAGGCTGGATTGAAAAGTCCCAGGCGATTGAGAGTGCGAAGCTGGTTGTCAGTGACGCCCGTGGAAGGATAGGTGAGGTTTCCATTCAATTGCCGCGTGCTGACGCCAAGAACGTAATTCGCCACCGGAGTGTGACAGGTCAAACAATCCGCCGGGCTGGGATAATACCAGGTTTGTGTTGTAACGCCATTGGCGTTGGTGACCAAAATATCTTCGTTCAAACTCGTCGTGAGGAGATCGGCGTCGCTGTTGTCCGGCCGCCATTTGTAAGTGACGCCATAAACTGCGCCGTTGGCATCGCGCACGAGCAAGCGCGTCTCGAGTCGCCGCAAAGGCACGCTGGCATTGGTCTGGTTCACGACAAGATCGAAATTCTTGATGAAGACCGTGCCCGCCGGAAATGTCCACGAGTTCGTTGGGAGGAATCCGATCTGCGTGGCCGGAGTGATGAGTCCGCCGCTATTGGGCAGCGCGATGTAACGGCTCTTGGTCGCGCCATCCGACCAGAGCGGTGTGTTGGGAGCATAAGGGACCAGGCCGCTTTCCGGCGAGCGATTGGACAAGTTGAGATAGACGCCCGTTTGCGAGAGCAACGGCGGCAATGAACCGGGCAAAATGGCGGGGATGGTCGGCGGCAAATTGGAGTTCAAGAATGCGCCGATCGTTCCGTTGGTCGTCAATCCATACGGTTGTCCGCTGCCCGCGTTGACAGTGATATAAACCGGTGCGGAAACGCTGCTCAAACCGCTGGCATCCGTGGCTACCGCGGTCAACGTGTAACCCGGTGGCGAGACGGCGGTGACAACATAATAGTAAGTGGTGCCATTGGCGACCGACGTGTCGGTGTAATTCGTGCCCGGCACACTGGCGATCAAATTGTAAGGCCCGCCATATGTGGTGGAGCGTTTCACGTTGTAATTCGTGGCGCCAACACTTGCGTTCCACGACAGCGCGACTTGTGCATTGCCGGCCACGGCAACCAATCCATTTGGAGCCGGAACAGGGCCGGGGCTGGGGATTGCAACCGGAGCGACAGTGATGGAGCCCAAACCGCCCGGCAAAAAGTTATTTGGAAAAGTGGAGAGCAATTGGGCGTAGGAATAGGTGCCGGGGCTGAGCGAGGTCCCCTGGATGTTCACGGCGGTGAAGGTGCAGTTTTGATGCAGGAACATCATGCCGCCGTTGGTCAGCGTCAGCGCGCCTGAGCTGGTCAGGTCGTAATTCACCTCGAATACCGCCGGTCCTTGCGGAGAAGTCGCGTTGGGCATGTCCGCCAAATAACCGATGTAGAGCGGATCAACGATGATGTTGTTGGTGCCGAGGGAATTTGCGGTCGCTCCCTGCAACCAACCGCATTGCACGATCCATTGCCCGGAGAACGTATTGGAAACACCGGAGATGACCTGCGGCACATTGGTCGAACAATTGATGATGACGAAATTTCCTGAGCCGCTGAGATTAGCGGATATGGTGAAAGACCGTGGGTTGGGTGTGGCTAGGCCGCCTCCGCCGCCGTTTGCGCCTTGCGCGGAATTATACGATTGCGCGGCCACTTGAACACTGCCGGTGATGCTCGCCAAACCGTCGGATCCGCTGTTCAACATGCCGCCATTGAGGACAAG
>DASRBR010000667.1:0-4044 GCA_035653495.1 Verrucomicrobiia bacterium | reverse complement strand
GTGAAATCCAAACGTTGGTGGTCTGCAGCAACAACCGTTCAATCTGCTCACCCCACGCGCGAGCCAGCCGGTAGCGCGCGTCGAAATCAAAATGGACATGCTCGAAAAAAGTTTCGTCGCCGCAAATGCCGTCCGGACTGCCGGCCGCCAGCACTTTGGCCGCGTCGCAAAGGACCAGGTGGTCGCTGTGCGTTCGTTGTGGTTCGGTCCTGATGGCGGCGTTGATGCGCGAGTCGGCCCGAAAAGGCAGGGAATCATCATCGCATGCGAGTTGGAAATGTTCGCGGGCTGCCGGTAAATTGGTTGTCGCCAGCAGACAGAGAGCCCATCGGTAATGCAGTTCAGCCAGCTTATCATTAAATTTGGCAGCTTGGGCAAAACCGCTTTCGGCTGCGGCCCACTGATGCTGCGCGAAAGCTTGCAGGCTGTTGCTGTAAACAGTTTGGAATTCTCCGCTTTCATTTAACGGGACAGTTTTTGCCGGCAACGAAGCAAACGGCGGACAATCGCGCAAGTTGACCCCGACGGAGTTCAACAAGACGGTCGCGCCGGAGTGGATGCCGGCGCGGACGATGTCGTCTAAGTTTTCTTGAAAGTTCCGATACACGGTTTCCCGCATGGGACTGTCCGGGGGAATCTGGTTGTGCAGGAACATTTCCATGCCGCCCCAGGCAGCTTCGTCGCGTGTGCCTCCCGCGGATTTTCGGCCCAAACTGGCGAGCCATTGGCCCATCCGCAATCTCTGCGTGGCTGTGATGAACCGCGCGTAAGCCAAACCCGGCGCTTGCCGGCCGAACACGGTCGCCGCGCCGAACGGCCCGACCATTTCGTTATTGCCCATGTAAATGATCCACACGTCACCCTCGTGCTTCGCGCATTCCTTGGCGATCGGGAGAATGACATGTGAGTTGATGGCAGTTACGGCCGTGTTGATGATCTCGAAATTTCGTCCAGGATATTTTGCGCGCAGGAGTGCTTCCAGATAACGGTCCGGGGCAAAACTTTCGGCTGGATCTCCCATCGCGGCGGATTCGCCCAAAATGAAAATGCGGAATGTTCCCGGCGTCTTGCGCACAGGGAATCTCAGCGGCCCTGGATTGCGCGCCATTTGTTTCGGAAAAAAACGAAAGCTGAAATCCTCGTTCTGAACATAGTAATCTCTTCCCGCGATCGACCTGCGAATGAAGAAATTCGGGTTGTAACCGTAACCGAAGACACGAAGCACAGCCTCCAACCCCAGGACCAGCAAAATGGGAGCAAGCGCCAATACAAACCGAAACAGCCAGAGCCATTTTTTTGGCAGTTGTTTTAAATTTTGCTCACTGGCTGTTGGGAGCGAATGTTTTCTTTTTATTTTTCGCCGCTTCAAGTGAGGTGGTTGATTTTGCTTCGTGTGCGCCAGGTTACAAGCGCAATCAAACCCTGCGTCGTCATGAAGACGAACGCTCCCGCTCGCTTACTGCTGGGGCGTGTGATTTGCCAGCCAAAGCATGTCCGGATCCGTGATGGAACAAGGGACCTGCTGAGTGACCCCGATGGTGGTCATGTAGGTGACATTGCGATGCGCACTCATCACTGGTCCTTTCCAAAAATGTATTTCTGCATGGCCGTCGGCGAAAGATACGCCGCAACCGCCTCCGTGCTGGTTCCCGGGAAGTTCGGTAAACGAGGTGACCGGATACGAAGCAGTGTAAAGAATGCAGTCGTCAATGCTGTCCGGGTGCTCGTCAGTGATCACCCAGCAATCACTCGGGCCGGGAAAATGAAAATCTGACATTTTTTTTGCCACGTACCACTGCGTCCATCCAAACGGACTTGGGGAATTGTATTTCACGCCGTCCCCCACGGCAGCATCCATCGCCACGCTTCGGACCCGGTGCGACCAGCCCTGCTGGCGCTGGGGGGGACTCACATAGTTCGCTGCCGGGCAGGCAAAAACTTTCACAGATTTGGAAACGTATGAGCCCAAGGATGCGTAACTATCGCTCGCGACCAACAGCTCGTTCGTGTTGTATACACCAACCGTCCAGTCCACTTTTCCACCTGCCCAGGAGGGTTCGCCATTGAACGTTTGCGAACCGCTGAACAAGAAATCATTATTGTAGGGAAGCTGGTCGCTATTGTCCTGGGCGAACATCGTCCAGGCAAAGGCCAATTGCCTTCTGTCGCTCATGCACGATGTGGCCCACGCTTTTTGTTTGGCCTTGGCAAGGGCCGGCAGAAGCAGTCCGGCAAGAATGGCTATGATGGCGATCACCACGAGCAGTTCAATCAATGTAAAAGCTCGTTTCCGGGCATTCCGGAACAGGCAGGGCCCGAATTTAATATCGCCCCGAGTTGGGGCCGGATAGATGTGCATAAGGATTGTTCAGGCTAATTTAGCCGAGAACATTTTTCAGGGCAGTCGCATGAAGTGGCGACATGTTTTTGGCATCCAATTCTGAGATTATTTTGTCGTCAGCAGAACAGTTTTTTGCGATTATCCGGTTAAGCCCTGCAATGCGCATTGCCAAAACCATCGGTGGAAGCATTCTATTGTTGCTGTTGCTCCTTGCCGCATTTGAGGCCCGCGCGGTCGTGTTATGGAGCAGCTACGACTCCATCACCGTGCATGAAAACGGCCCCGGCACGGACCTGCTCGGCGGCGCGCTCAAGCGCGGCGACGATGCGAACGACACGCTCTATTTCAAGTTTCGCGTCGAGCCGATTTCTGACGAAACCACCGAGCCTTACTTTGCGGCGTTGGAGTTACTCGAAGATGATACCGAACGCCTCGGTGTCGGAAACGCACTGGAAGCGTGGGCTTACAGTGTCTTTTTTCCGGGAGCGCAGAGCAGCGGAGTTCCGCCTGCCGGATACCTTGACCTCCATTCTGCCCATCCCGACGCCAATGCGCTCGCGCACCAGGCGAAATATCAATGCCCGCGCCGGGGTGAACCCGCCGTCATTGTTTTCAAAATCCAATACATTCCCCACAGTGACGCCATGGTGACCGTCTGGCTCAATCCCGATCTTGGTCCCGGCGGAAACGAGATCAACCAGCCGGATGCCTTGACGACTCGTTTCCATGCAAAGGCCACTTTCGACGAACTGCGGTTGCGTCACGGCGGAAAGGGAGGCGGCTGGACGTTCAGCGATGTGGAAATTGCGACCACCTTCAATGATTTTGTGGACTCGAGCAGCGACCGCCCTGGTACCGGGGGCGCGAACCTGCTGGAAAGTGAAGGTTCGCTGCAATTTCAGTCCTGGCTCAGAAACCAGGGCCTTTCCCAATTGCCGGTCCGCGCTCTCCAGCAAACGAAGGATGGTTACCTTTGGATTGCCGGCGCTTCCGAGATTGAACGATTCGATGGTTTGAAATTCGTTCCGCTGAATGTGCGGGTGGCTGGCACTAATTATTCCAAACCAACCATTTTTGCCGACAGCCAGGGCGCACTCTGGTTTGCCGCGCCCGGCGGTCTTCAGCGCGTGCAAAAATCGCGCTTGACCACGTTGACCACGGACGAAGGCCTTCCGAGTTCCAGAATCATGGCACTCAATGAAGACGCGCAGCAGAACATCTGGATCGGCACGGCCGCCGGGTTGGTTATTTGGAATAAAGGCCGAGTGTTGCCTTTGTCCGGCGCGGAAAGCATTCGAGGCCGCTCCATCACAGCGATCGCCAAAGACCATCAGGGGACGATTTGGCTGGTAGTTGACGAGAAGGAAATTTTCAAGTTCAGCCAGGGCCGGCTCGTTCGTGCCGCAACCGGCTATTCAAAGGAATGGATGACCAACATCCGCGGATTGCTTTTGGACCAAGCAGACCGGCTTTGGCTTTCCATGGGCGATGGCGCCATTGTTTGTCAGGATAACGAAGGATGGCACCGGTACCGCTTGACCAAACGCATTTCCGGCTCGCGAGTCAACGCGCTTGCCGAGGAACCCGATGGCACCATATGGGCCGGCACCACTGGCGGATTGTTCCTGTTTTCCAAAGGAAAATTTTCCGCGGTTCCAGCTTCCAGCAGGTTGGCGGGCAATTCCGTTGAATCGCTGTTTGTA
>DASRBR010000666.1:0-2838 GCA_035653495.1 Verrucomicrobiia bacterium | reverse complement strand
TGGTGCCCCGGTTGCGGAGACTTTTCGGTGCTCGCGCTTTATTTCAAGCTCATTGAAAAGCGCAAGATGTTGCAGGAGAAAATCACCACCGTTGCCGGCATCGGTTGTTCCAGCCGGTTTCCTTACTTTGTCCAGGCGCATGGCGTGCATTTCATCCACGGCCGCGCGCTGCCGTTTGCCAGCGGCATTTCGCTGAGCCGCCCGGACCTGCATGTGTTCGTGTTTGGCGGGGATGGCGACGCCTTCTCCATCGGCGGCAACCATTTCAACCACACCGCACGCAAGAACATCAAAATGACTTATTGCGTGATGGACAACTGGGTTTACGGCCTCACAAAAAAACAGACCTCACCCACCTCGCCCGTCGGCTTCAAGAGCAAGACCGATATCACCGGCGCGATTGACCAGCCGATCAACCCGATGAAACAGGCCATTGCCGCAGGAGCGAGCTTTGTGGCGCGCACCACGCATAGCAATCCCAATCACGTCCTGCAGATGATGGAAGCCGCGATGGACCATGATGGATTCGGCTTCATCGAATGTTTGAGCGAATGCGTGGAGTTTTATGAAGGCGCGTTCGATGCGTCCAATCCGCGCAAAGGCGGTGCGTTCAACACCGTTCCCGCCGACCACGATGTCACCGACGAAGTGGCCGCTTACAAGCTGGCGGGCGAACCGTTCCCCGGCTATTTCGGCATCTTTTACAACAACAGCCGCGCGACCAAAAACGCGAACGAGCAAAAAATCATTGCGGCGGCGCGTGAAAAGGTCAACGGCCTCAAGGACTGGCAGATTCTGCAGAAGAATTTCGACAAGTTAAAATGATTTGGGTCAACAGTTGACGCGAAGCCCCGGCGCAAGCCGGGGCTTTTTTGTGGTATTGGATAAACGCTGAATATCGAACACTCAAAGCCCGGTTAGCCGAAAATTCGATGTTCGGCGTTCGATGTTGGATGTTCGATGTTAAATCTTTCACTTCCAAGCTGGGAAGGACAATGAATTGACGGCCATTGGGAACTCAGTCAAACTGTGTGAAATCATCTAAGGACCATGCCTTCCACATTTGAGGTTGATGGAAAGATCGTTCACAATCCAACCGCTCAGGACATTGAAGGTGGCTTCGCTTCGATTGATGCTGAAGGCCCCAGATCAATGTCCATCATTCAACTCCAAAGAGCAGAAAGGTCGCTGTGGGCATTTGGTCATCCGAAGGAAGGATATACGTTAAATATTGAGGAGAATGACTTATCTGATGGAACAGAAATCACCAAAGTGACATCACCGGCAAATTTAATAGCTCACCATGAAGTTATAACACGTTTTCAGGCTTTTAGGGACGGTGATGAATCGTGGCTGAGCAAATACGAATGGGAGACCCAAACGTCCACTCCGACAGCGCGCGCTATCAAAAAAGTCCTCGTCCTCGTTTTGACGGTTGCGATGCTCTTCTTTTTGTTAAAATTTGTGTTTAAGCTATTTTAAAAATTTGTGCCGATATAAGAAGTTGAAGATCGCGAAGAGATTCAATGACGGCGTTTGTCCGCAATAACCGCGTTTCGCAGTCAAACCGGCAAACGTCCCGCCTTCCAGCAACAGTTTTCGGGGAGATGTTCTTTCGCGGCTCCTTGCTCGAAAATGGTTTTGGTTTAGGCTGGCTCATGCAGAACGATAAAAAAATTTGGGTCAAAAAGGATTGGTTTCTTGCCAGAAACCCGGTCGCGGCAAACCCGAATGCAGACGGACACCAGGGTTCGGTCCGTTACCAGGTTTTAAATTACATTGTGGCTGTGCTCCTGGTGCTGGCGGCGCTGGGAATCAGCCAGGGCATTCGGCCATGGTTGGATGGAAGCGCCTTGTTCATTTTATTTGTGGTGGCCTCGTTGATTGCCGCCTGGAAAAGCGGACTCGGCCCTGGCATCGCCGCATTGGTTCTCGGGTTGTTCGCGGCGGATTTTTTCTTTGTCGAACCGCTGTATCAGTTGGGACCCAGCACTCCAAAGGAACTCATCCTGATGTTGATCAATGCCTGCGCGGCAGGTGTCGGGCTTGCGGCCATCGTCAACCTGCATCGCGCAAGGTTCCGTGAGCGGCAGATCCAGGTGCTCGCCACAAAACTGGAGCATGAGATTGGGCAACACCGCAAGGCGCTGGCGGATTTGCGCGTGGCCAAGGAACAACTGGACGATCATGCCAGGCTTTTGGAAAATCGAGTGGCCGAGCGCACGGCGAATCTGGTCGAAACGGTGAAGTCGCTTGAAAACGTCCTTTACCACATTGCGCATGACTTTCGTGCGCCCCTGCGCGCGCTTTCCGGCTTCACACAATTGTTGAAGGATTCTCTCGATTCGCGGTTTGCCGGCGAAGAACCGTATTACATGGATCGAATCATAACCGGCGCTCAACGCATGGACCGTCTTATCATGGATTTGCTCGCGTATGGGCGGTTGGGCCATGTGCACCTGAACCTTACCCAGACCGACACGCAAAAACTCGTTTTGCATGCAGAGCAACAATTGGACAGCCAAATCAAGGAGAAACAAGCGGTCGTTGATGTCATCGCGCCGATGCCCGTGGTGCAAGCGGATGAAACGTTGCTGGAAGGCGCGGTTGCGGAACTTTTGAAAAATGCGTTGAATTTCACTCCTCGCGGAGTGCATCCGCGCGTTCGGATTTGGGCGGAATCGCTCGGCACGCGTGCTCGAGTTTGGGTGGAAGACAATGGCATCGGCATTGAGCCGGAATACCAGGACCGCATTTTTCGCGTGTTCGAGCGATTGTACCCGCAGCCTGATCAAAGGAGCACAGGCATTGGGCTGGCGGTGGTGGCCAAAACGATGG
>DASRBR010000665.1:0-14372 GCA_035653495.1 Verrucomicrobiia bacterium | reverse complement strand
GGCTTGTTTGCCATTTTTTTATGTTTCTGCGCCAGGCAAACGTTCGCTCAAACCGCTTTCTTCTCCTTCAACACCGTTGGTCAATACACCAATAATTTCAGCCCGTGGGGCGACAACGGCTCAGGCGCCAATGACGGCAATTATTCTTTCCAGGAGAACCCCGTTGACGGCGTGGGCGGCAGCGGCGGTGTAAGCGTTTACACGAACAATGACTGCACAGCCACTTGCAACAGCCAGAGTTGGAATTTTGCGACCAACGGCGCAACCATCACCGTTTCAACACTGATCTTTGCCAACGGCCAGACCAGCGGCAACAAAGTGCAAATGGGCGTGCTCAATTCCACAACCAACGGCTTCAATTCAAACAGCGGAGTTGAATTTGAAACCTTCCGTTTCATTCCCGCCAGTGCCACCAGTTGGAACCTTTACGAGCAGTATAAGAACGCCGCTGCAGGGACCACCACCAGCGGCTCTTTGGGCACCATCAATGTCATCGCCGGGCACTGGTATAAGTATGTGGTCGGACTTACAAATACTTCCGGTTCATCTGGCAACATCAGCGCAGGCTGCGCCTTGTACGATTACGGCACAAGCGGATTGGTTCCCGGCACGAATGCGATCACTTTCTCCACCGTGCAATCCCACACCAACTTGGACATCGCCACCAACACTGCCGTATGGGCGGGAATCCGCGCCTACCAAAATGCCGGAATCAGCGCATTCGACAATTTCCTCGTTTTTACCAGCAACAGCGCGCCGACGTTCACGCTGACTCTGAGCAACATGACAGTTGGTTTGAATAACCCAGTCACCTTCTCCGTTCTCGCCGATGGTCCCGGCACGATTACTTATGCATGGTACACGAATCGTTCGCTTGTCGCGGGAGTTACGGGCTCGAATTACACTATCACGCCTTCGAACCCCGCGCTTACAAATGTGATGGTGGTGGCCAGCAATTCCAAAGGCTCGGCTACAAATCAGGCAACCGTAAATGTTCTCTCCATCATGACGCCCATCGCCTTGAGCGGTTTTAATCGCGATGTAGTCATCGAAAACACAGCATCGGGGCCTCCATATGCAGCTTACGCGCAGGAATTCAATGCAGGCGAAGGCACCTGTTTTTATCAACACGGCTTGCCGGGCACGAGTTACGGCATGCCCGCCTCCGGCTCGTTCAACAGCGCCATTGATCAAACCTTGTTCCAGTTTCAACCGTACACCGCGAACAATGCCCTCGTGATGAGCACCGACACCGGCATCACTACCGGAACGTTGACTCTGATCAATCCGGCGACTTACAGCAGCATCTCGCTGATTGCCAATTCAGGAAGCGCCACGGCGACCAGCACCGGCGTGTTGACACTGTATTTTGCGGATGGCAGCACGTACGTCACCAACTACGATGCAGCGGATTGGTTTTTCAATTCCGGTTTTGCGTTGCAAGGCGTGGACCGCATCAACATCAGCTCAGGCACGCCGGATGGCACCTCGACCGATCCGCGTTTTTACCAAACAACGGTCAATCTGGCGGCCATTCTTGGCGCATCCAACCAAACGCTTGTCAGCATGAGCTTCGGCCAGGCGCCTGGTTCCGGTGCAACCGGTGTTTATGCCGTTAGCGGACTGCTCACGAATAATAACTTTGCCCTGGCATCCGTGACTAATTCCGCGGCATCCGGTATCGAGGCCAATCAAGCGACCTTTGGCGGAACGGTGCTCTCCACTGGGAGCCATGCTCCACAAATAACGATTTATTACGGAACAACCAATGGCGGGACCAATCTCACCGCCTGGCAATCCAGCACGTTCCTCGGTTTTCAGAGCGGCAATTTCAGCCAGACCGTCGCGGGATTGCAGCCAGGCACCACTTATTATTTCACGGCGCGCGCGGTGAACAGCGCCGGAGTTTCGTGGGCCACGCCTTCGCAATCGTTCACCACGCTTGGACCTGTCGAAGCGCAAATCGCCAATGTGCCCGCCGCAAATGTCACTGCGAATACCGCAACTCTGGCTGCAAACGTTCTCAGCACGGGCGGCAGCACGCCGACAGTCACCATCTTTTACGGGTTGACCAACGGGGGATTTAATCCGTCCAACTGGGCGGGCAGTTTCAATCTTGGCTTGGAATCAGGCTATTGCGCGGTGACGGTGCCCGGTCTCGCGCCGAGCACGAGTTACTATTTCACTGCACAGGCCAGCAACGCGGATGGCATTGTATGGGCCTCGCCTTCGCAATCATTCACCACCCTTGCAACGAACCCGCCGTCCACGCTTGTCTCCGTGCTCACGTATCACAACGATGTTGCGCGTGACGGCCAAAACACGAATGAAACGCGCTTGACGCCGGCAAACGTCAACACGAACACGTTCGGAAAATTGTTCAGTTATAGCGTGGATGGATACGTTTTTGCGCAACCGTTGATTGCGACCAACGTGAACATTCCCGGCAAGGGCTTGCACAATGTGGTGATCGTCGTGACGGAAAACGATAGTATTTATGCGTTCGACGCGGACAGCAACGAAGGCCCGAATGCCAATCCGCTCTGGCATGTCAGTTTCATCAATGCGGCGGCGGGCGTTACCACGCTTTCAAGTTCGGACGTGGGCACAAGCGACATTACACCGGAAGTTGGCAGCACGGCGACGCCGGTGATCGATCCTTCAACCGGCACGCTCTACATGGAGGTGAAGACCAAGGAAGTTTCAGGCGGAACAACCACTTATGTGCACCGGCTGCATGCGCTGGACATCACCACCGGCGCGGAACGCGTGAGCGGCGTGGTTTCGAACAGCCCGGTTGTGATCGCCGCCACCAATTATCCAGGCATCGGCGACGGCACGAGTGATGATACGGATGGGAGCGGGCACGTTTTGTGGAATGCTTTACGCGAACACAGCCGGCCTGCTTTGACGCTCCTGAACGGCGTTCTCTACATCGCCTATGCTTCTCATGGCGACAACAATCCTTATCACGGATGGCTGTTCTCCTATAATGCGCATAGCCTTGCCCAATTGAGCGTTTACAACACCACGCCGAACGGCTTGCGCGGCGGCATTTGGCAGGGCGGCGGCGGCGCAACGGTTGATCCGCAAGGCAATTTTTACTACATCACCGGCAACGGCAACGGCTCGACTGATTTCAACGCGACTGGTTCCACGTTCAGCACGACGAATAATTTCGCCATGAGCGTTTTGAAATTCGTGCCCAGCAACGGCGTGCCGGTACTGACGGACTTTTTCACTCCTTATAACCAGGCGTCGTTGACGAGTGCCGACTCAGATTTGGGCTCAGGCGCAGCGCTGGTCCTCCCCGATTCCGCAGGCAGCGCTGCTCATCCTCATCTCCTTGCTGCCGCTGGGAAAGCTGGAAAGATTTACCTCATCGACCGTGACAACATGGGGCATTTCAATTCATCCGGCGACACGCAAATCGTGCAGGTGTTGACGAACGCGCTGGGCACAGGGGGACAAAATGGCAGCTACATGACGCCTGCGTTCTTCAACAATACGCTGTATTACATCGGGATGAACAGCACGTTGCATGCATTCTCGATTTCGAACGCGGTCATCAACAGCACGCCGATTCAGACTTCCACTGTCTATGGCGATAAAGGCAGCAGCTCGCCGTCCATTTCGGCCAATGGCACGAGCAACGCTATCGTGTGGGCCACGGAATCGGACGCCTACGCGAGTTCCGGGCCGGGCATTCTCCATGCGTATGTCGCCACAAATGTCGCGCATGAACTTTACAACAGCAGCCAGAATCTTTCGCGCGACAATCCGGGCGGCGCGGTGAAATTCAGCGTTCCGACCGTTGCGAACGGAAAAGTGTACGTCGGCACGGAATATCAGTTGTCTGTCTTTGGGCTCGGCGCATTCCTGCCTGCACCAACGATTCAACCGAATGGCGGCGTGTTCACCAACTCAATCACCATTTCGTTTTCTGACTCGATTGCGGGAGCATCATTTTATTACACGCTGGATGGCAGCATCCCGACAACCAATTCCATCCACTACTCTGTTCCGTTTGTGCTGACTAACACGGCACAAGTCCAGGTGATTGCTGTCGCCAACGGCACGCCCAGTCCTGTTACAAGCGCTGATTTCGTCAACAGCGCGGCATTTGGAAACGGCACCGGCCTGGTCGGCGCTTACTTCTCAAATCAAGTCGGCACATTCAATCCGCCGGCCGCATTGGTCCGCACGGATGCCACCATTAATTTCAACTGGCAAAGCGGCCCGCCAGCGCCTTCGGTCAGCGCGACCAATTTCAGCGTTCGTTGGACGGGTTGCGTGCAGCCGCAATTTTCGGAGACATACACGTTTTCAACATTCACGGATGCCGGCGTGCGTTTGTGGATCAACGGACAATTGTTGATTGATCATTTCACGAACCAACCTGCGACCCAATGGAGCGCCTCGATCCCGATGGTTGCCCAGCAACTTTACAACATTGAGATGGAATATTTTTATCAGAATCAGGGAACGCCCATCGCCGAGTTGTCGTGGGCAAGTCCCTCGACATCCACGCAGCCCATTCCGGAAACGCAACTGTATCCTGTCACCAATCCCCCACCCTCCGTCGTGATGACTTCGCCAACCAATGGCGCGACACTGACCGGAACCGCAAGCGTTACTTTGGCAGCCGATGCAGCCGCGCAATCAAATGCCATCAGTCAGGTAACCTTTTTCATCAACGGCCAGCCCTACGGCGCGTCCGCAACCGCGCCGTATGCAATCACAGCCACCGGACTCGCGCCGGGCACTTACACGTTCACTGCGGTTGCCTCGGACACAACCGGCTTTTCAAGCACATCCGCCCCGGTCAACGTGACCGTGGTTGCCGGCAGCGGACTCGCTTACGGCATGACGAATTACCCGGCTGCGCCCGCTTTTTACAACATGCCGCCGGTGTTCAGCGGCCCGTTGCCAACGCTGCTCTCGATGACCGGTGTGTTCAGCAACACTCCGAACATGACCCCCGTCTCATCGCTGATTCCTTACTCGCCCAACGTTCCGCTCTGGTCGGACGGCGCATTGAAGACGCGCTATTTCTCGATTCCGAATTCAGGCGCGCCGCTCAATCCCGGCGAACAGATTGCCTTCGCGCCGACAGGAGCCTGGTCATTCCCGTCCGGCACGCTTTTCGTGAAGACGTTCTCCTTGCTCACCAATCAAAGCGACCCGGCATCAATCCATCGTTTGGAGACGAGATTCATCGTTCGCGACACGAACGGCGCGGTTTACGGCGTGACTTACAAATGGCGCCCGGACAACAGCGATGCCGACCTGCTGACCAACAGCCTGACTGAAAGCATTCCCATCACCACGCCGGCCGGCGTCATCACGCAAAATTGGTATTATCCAAGCCCCAGCGATTGTTTGCAGTGCCATACGCCCGCGGCGAATTATGTGCTTGGCGTGAACGCGCGGCAGTTGAACGGCAACTTCACTTATCCAAACGGCGTCACGGACAATCAACTGCGCGCCATCAATCGCACCGGCTTGTTCTATCCCGCGATTGACGAATCCTCCATCAGCAACATCGAGACGCTCTTCTCGTTGACCAATCAATCCGCTTCATTCGAGCAGCGCGGCCGCTCGTATCTCGATGCGAATTGCGCGCAGTGTCATCAACCGGGTGGAACCGGCCCGACTTTCGACGCGCGCTTCGACACGCCGCTCACGAACCAAAACATCATTTACGGCGTCTTGAGCAAGGGCAATCTCGGTTATGACAACGCTTGCGTGCTTACGCCCGATGACGTTTGGCGCTCCGTTCTCTGGGACCGGATCAATTCGACCAATTCCACCATCAAGATGCCGCCGCTGGCTCGTAATTTGATTGATACGAATGCGGTAGCGATCATCGGCGATTGGATCAACAGCCTGCCCGGAACGCCGGCGTTGCCACCGCCGACGATCAATCCCGCAGGCGGGTTGTTCACTGGTTACGTCAGCGTGAGCCTGCAATCGCAAACGAACAACACCAGTTTGTATTACACGCTGGACGGTTCGCTGCCGACGACGAATTCGTTCCTCTACACTGGGCCATTCACGATCACATCCAACGTGACGGTAAATGCCAGCGCGTGGGAATCCGGCTTTGTCAACAGCGTGGCGACCAGCGCGTCATTCAACATCCTGCCCGGCATCTTCTTCGCGCCGCAAACCGCAATTACGAACGGCCAGTTCGAGATGACCTTCTGGGGACCGACGGGACACCATTACGTCCTGCAAACCAGCACCAATCTTGTGCAATGGACCTCCATCAGCACGAATTATCCATCAGCGGTGCCGTTTGAATTTACCGATTCACTGGCAACGAACAGCCCGGCGCGGCGGTTCTATCGTGTTTTGCAACAGCCATGAAGTGCCGGTTTTTTCTGCAAATGCGCCAGTTTTGGTTGTTGATGATCCTGTTGATCAGCCTCGATGGTTTGTCCCAGAGCAACCACATTGCGAACGCGCCAAAAACATCTCCTCCGACCAATTCTGCAGCAGCGCGCGTGCAACAGATTCGCATGTCGTGCATCAATGGCAGGCGGAGCATTTGTGGCCGCGTGCTACAGGTGACGCATTCTGGCATTGTGGTGGACAGCGGATATACCAGCTTGATGAAACCGCCGTTCAACCATTCATGGGTTGTTTCCGGAACAGTCAGCGCAACTCGTCCCGCGAATCTTCTTGAGACGAGCGTCCCGGATTCGCCCTGCGTCGGTTTGGTGTTTTTGACGGACATTCCGAAACGTCCGGCAGTCCATCAATACGATTTTGTCGTCATCCATGGTTTTCCCGCGGGCAACTACGATTACAAGCCGGTGCCGGGCATTTCGAAAAATATCCGTCGCTTCTCTGCTGGCCTTGAAAGGGCGATTCAGCTAAATTTACAGGCTAATGAAGATTGAGCCCCAAAGTCGCATCCGGGGAACAGCAAGAGTGGTCCTGGCCGGTTTCGCAGTCGTCGGTCTCCTTGGCGGTCTGATTTCCTGCAAATCAAATTCGGCCAAAAGCGCCAAAACCAAAACAGCGCTCGCGTGGACGCCTTCCAGCGGGACTGCGTTGAACATGCCGGATAGCGTGCAGGGCGCGTTGCCGAAGCTGCTTTCGCAAACCGGCGCGTTCAAAGACGTGCGCGGCTTGGCGCCGAATGACCGCCTGATCCCTTACGATTTGAACGTGGCGTTCTGGTCTGATGGCGCGGAAAAATTGCGCTGGATGGTCCCGGCTGGTTCGGACGACGGCACGCCGCAAAAAATCCAGTTCAGGCCAACCGGTGAATGGACTTTTCCGTCCGGCACGATTTTCGTGAAACATTTTGAACTGGCGACAAACGAAAATCATCCCGAACTTCGCAAACGGCTGGAAACACGCCTGCTCGTGCGCACTTCTTCTGGCGGCGTTTACGGAGTCACCTACAAATGGCGCGCTGACAACAGCGACGCCGACCTCCTCACGACAAACCTGACTGAGGCCATCTTGATCACCACCGCAAAAGGCACGCGAACGCAAAATTGGTATTATCCCAGCCGTGAAGACTGCCTGACCTGTCATACAGCGAATGCCGGCCTCGTGCTCGGCGTGAAGACCCGCCAGTTGAATCGTGACTTCACTTATCCTACGGGCGTGACAGCCAATGAACTGCGCGTCTGGAACCATCTCGGTTTATTCGACACAAACCTGGACAGCACTGATGTCGAACATCTCCCGAAATTGGCGCGTCTTGATGACAAAACACGCAGCCTCGAGGACCGCGCCCGTTCGTATCTCGACGCCAACTGTTCACAATGCCATCGTCCAAAAGGAACCGTCGCCTACTTTGATGCGCGCTATGACACGCCTTTGGATCGGCAAAATTTGATTGAAGGGAATGTTCTGATTGACGAGCGGATTGATAATCCACGCATCATCGCGCCGCGCGATATCTGGCGCTCCATCCTTTACATGCGCGCATTTTCGACCGAGGCGTTTCGGATGCCGCCACTCGCGCACAATGAACTGGACCGAAAATCCATGGCGCTGGTTCGCGAATGGATTGAAAGCATGCCGGGACCTCCCGTTCTGCCGCCACCGGTCATTTCTCCGGCTGGTGGGAATTACAATCATCCTGTGGAAATCACATTGAACAGCCAGCCGGGCGCGACGATTCGTTACACATTGGACGGCACGGTGCCGACAACGAAAGATTTGCTCTACGATAAACCGGTTAGAGTCACCGGCCCAACCATTTTGCGCGCGAAAGCGTTCAAGCCCGGTTACACCAAAAGCATCACTTCACAGGGAATTTACATTATCCAGTGAACGCACAGCCAACAGCGCGATTGTTGCAGAAATGATTACCTGGATGTGGCGACAGTCACCACACCCCAGGGACTTCCCGGTGATTTGACGCGTTTGATTTCCTTTTCGGTTGCAAGGTCAATCACCGAGATATCGTTTGAAGGCCCGTTCGCCACGAGGAGATATTTTCCATCAGGCGACAAAGCAAGGCCCCAGGGACGCGTACCCACCTTGATGGTGTTGAGCACCTGATAATTTTGCGCATCCACCACGCACACTGTTCCGCCGCGACCAGTGCTCACGTAAACCTTCTTGCCATCGGGCGAAACTTTCACCGTCATTGGGCGCGATTTCTCCGGCAACTTGATCACCTGCAGCAATTTTGGATTTTGCGCGTCAATCACATTCAATTCGCCCGTGGATTCCGATGACACAAACCCGCGCGAACCGTCCGGCAAAAAATCAATGCTCCGCGGGCGCGGATGCACCTTAAGTTGGCCTTCGACCTGGTAGTTCTCCGTGCTTATGGCGAAAACATCGCCGGCGGTTTCGCAGCCGATAAAAAACATTTTTCCATCCGGCCGCAATCCAACCCCCTCCGGCTCGCGTGAGACCGGAACGAACGTCACAATCTTGCCCGTGGCGGCATCGAGGATGGTTGCCGTGCCGACATCCTCATTGGCGATGTAAAGATGCCGGCCGTCCTGGCTCACCATGAACTGTTCCGGATCGGAACCGGCCGGAATCTTGCGCAGGAATTTTTTCGCGGCCACGTCCACAATCCCAATGCCGTCGGCGGACTTGTCCGCTTTTGCGTTATCATCGTCATCGTCCTTTCCCTTTTCAAAGATCGGGTTGCCGTTCGCGTCCAGCTTGGGCGGCGGCTCGATGGGCGTGCCGCTCAATGCCACATAAATCAATTTGCCATCGGGACTGGCACGGATGCCGCGCGGACGTTTGCCGACGGGAAGGGTTGCCGCCACTTTGAAATCTGCGCCGTTGATGATCGTGAGCGTGCCGGCTTTTTCATTGGAAACAAAGATTTCGTAATCCTGGCCGAATGCCGATCGCGAAGCAGCCGTGCTGAAAATTAGGAATGCCGAAAGAGCGAAGACAACTGGATATTTCATAAGATGAATCAGGGTGTTTCTAGGCGAGAAAAAATCGGTTGGCAAGCGGGAAAGGCTGTCACGCTCCGCTCAAATCGATCATTTTTGGCTCTTTTCGGAACCCGCGCGTGCGAATGGCCGCATAGAGCAGGCCTGCCGCGCACCAAATTCCGCCGACTTTCTTCGCCGGCATCGGCAGGCTTACCCAGATCCAAAGACAAAACAAAAAGCCAAGCGCGGGCAAGAACATGTCATAAATCCAATTTGCCCTGTGTCCCGTCGGGGGCCGAAAGAAAAATTCCCGCACCACCGCCGCATTCACCCCAAGAAATGCGAGGAACGCGCCGAAGTTGATCAGTTCCGCCGCGCCTTCGTAGTTCAAGAGCAGCGAAGCCGCCAGCACTGCAATGCCGATCAGCCAGATGTTCAGCACTGGATTGTTTCGCTTGTCGAGCCGCGCAAAAAATTTCGGCAATGCTTCGTCGCGTCCCATCCCAAACAAAATCCGCGCCGCGCCGACCTGTCCCGTCAACGCGCTGCCGAAGCAGGCAATGCCCATCACCAGCGCAATGGCATTGAACAAAAACTTTCCGCCTACAACTGCGCAAACGTCATAGAACGCCGTGTCGAGGTGGGCTGCATCGAGGTTTTTAAATGTATTATAGTCAGGCCACACTCTCTGGCCCAAATACATCTGCAAAAACGCGCACAAACCAATCACCAAACAAACCAGCACGATCGCCAGCGGGACAGTGCGTTTCGGCTCCCGCACATCCTCGGCCAGGGTGGTGATGCCGTCGAAGCCGATGTAGGTGAGCGCGGCAAGCGACGTTGCCGTTCCGACCGCTTGCAAATTGAATGTTTCTTTGTTGTAAAAAGGCTTTATTGAAAACAAGCCAGCCCATCCTTGTTTCACCCAGAGATAATGCACCGCATCCACGACAAAAATCACGATCACAAGGCACATCAGCGCCGTCAAAATTTGGTTCGCGCGCGCAGTCCATTTCATGCCGCGCAAGTTCAGAAACGTGCAGAAAGCCACGAACAAAATAATCCAGAAAACCTTCCCGGCATGTTGCGGTTCAAACGTGAGCCCCAGCGCGCTTAAACAATGTTGCGTAAAACCGGGCGCGATGTCTTCGATCACCCGTTGCGTGCTTTCCGCGCCGTAAACAATGCTCACGACTGGAATCACCAGATAATCCAGGAACATCGCCCAGCCTGCCAGGAAACCGAGGTGTGGATTCAACCCGCGCCCAACGTAAGTGTAAGCTGAGCCGGCCACCGGATAAAGCCCCGCCATGCGCCCGTAACTCACCGCTGTCAACATCATCGCAACCAACGCAATCAGGATGGTCAGCGTGACATGTCCGTATGACATTTTGTTAGCCAATCCGAACGGTCCCACCGCGCCGACCGGCTGGATCAAGACGATGCCGTAAAAAATCAAATCACCCAACCCAAGCACGCGCCGTAATTGCGGCGTCGTTGTCGCGCCAGGAGCAGCGGGAGATGCGGTTGAAGGCGGTTGAGAATCTGCCGGGCTGCTCATGATTCAATTGGCGTTTTGGGATATATTAGAAAACATGGGATGCACTCCGCGTTTTGTTTGAATGCTTCTCACGGCGGCAACAAATCAAAGCAGCTCAGTTTCCATCCGCGGGTGAGACCTTCACGAACATAAAGTTTGCCGTTTGCGTAAGCGGGATGGTTCCAGGTCTTGCCGCAAATCTGCGTGTGGGCAAGCTCGGTGTATTTCGTCGGAGTCGCCTCGATGAAAAACAAATCACCCAAATCGGTCGTGACCACCAAGTTTTTGCCCATGAGGATGGTCACCACGAGTTTGTCCCCGAAGCCCGGCTGGTTCCAGCAGACCTTGCCGTCGGCGGCATCCACGCAAACATAATTTTTTGCCGCGCCCTGGCAATATAAATGGTCCTTGAAGAAAACCGGCGTGGCGAGATTAACCTTCAATTCCCGGTTTGCCCAAGCCGTTTTTGCAGCCTGTCCATCGCCATCTTTCACAATCTCAAAACAAATCATGCCGAACGTGTGCGAATTCACGACGATGTGATCGCCAAAAATGACAGGCGTCATCGCATGGCGTTTGGCATCCGTGCGCAACGGGACGCGCCACAAAATTTTCCCGTCCACTGCGTTCACACCCATCAACGCATCGGCAGTAAATGCGACGATTTCCTTTGTCCCGGCCAGCGTCGCGACCATCAACGACGAATACGCAGCCTCGTCGTTTCCTGTTTTCCAAATAACTTTGCCGTCATGTTTGTTAAAGCAAACGAGCGTCGCGCCGTCGGTCGAGCCAACCGGCAAGATGATGTTGTCGCCGTCAATCACGCCACAGCCGTTGTTGCCGCGCCGGCTTGCCGTGCCTTCGTTGGCCTTGCTGCCAAGAAATTTCACCCCGAAATCCTTGTCAAAACTCACACCCCAAATCACCTTGCCGTCGGCGAGATTGAGGCAGCGGAATTCACCATTGCACGACTGAACGTAAATGCGGTCACCGTCCATGATTGGCGTGCTGCGCGGACCGGGTCCCCATTCATCCTCATACGACGCGGCGAAAGGCGCGCGCCAGATTTCCTTTCCGGTCTTCGCATCAATCAAATGCGCCACTTCCTGGTCTTCCTGAGCGTCCAAGTAAGCCAGCCTTTCGCCTTGAACGACTGGCGAAGAAAAACCTCCGCCAATTTGCAATTGCCAGACGCGTTTCAGTTCGGCGGGAATGCTGGTGGGAACCGGCGCATCACTGGGAACGCAGCCGTCACGGTTTGGCCCGCGCCATTGCGGCCAATCCGATGCGGATGTTTTCAATGCCAACCCAAAAAGGCAGAACGTCATCAGGGCAGCCAACAGGCGCGAACGCGGATTCATACCGCTGATAAAAATGGAGTAATTCAACGGACTTGAACAGAAGATAAAGCCGTAACTATGAAACGTGGCGCTTGAAATACTCCAACTTCATCGTTACGGATAAAGGCTGGATGTTAAATGTGCTCTGTAGAAATCATAAAGTCGTCGTCGTCGGTCGAACAGTCCATGGGCGTGAACGAGCAATTGACCGTGTACCGGAACGCGTGATTGATTGGTTCAAATCGTGGTCCCCCTCACCCTTTCCCTCCCCCAAGGAGAGGGGATCACTGTTTGGCCGCGTTTGCATTATGCAGACGCTTCGGATTGCAACCAGCGCTGGGAACGGCGCTCCCTCTCCTATGGGAGAGGGCCGGGGTGAGGGGAAGGAAGTGTTAAAGACCCCAAAATCACAAGAATGATTCATGGATTCAATGCAGGAAATCTTTTCTACAGAGCACGTTAAATGTCATGACCGTGAGAATCGCTTCGCATGTTGAATAAACGATCCATTTTCCTTTGTCTTTCGCTCGGGGTAATCACGCTGGCATTATACTGGCCGGCGCGTTCCTTTAATTTCGTTTTATTCGATGACAACGAATATGTGACGCAAAATCCCCATGTTCAGACGGGATTGCGTTGGAACGGAATCGCCTGGGCGTTTGAGACTAATTACGCGAGCAACTGGCATCCGTTAACTTGGATTTCCCACATGCTTGATTGCCAACTCTACGGCATGAACCCCGGCGGGCACCATTTCACCAGCGTCTTGCTCCACGTATTCAATGTGATGCTGCTATATTTGGTTTTGCTTCGGCTGACGGATGAGGCTTGGCCGAGTTGGATTGTCGCGGGGTTGTTTGGATGGCATCCGGCGCATGTGGAATCGGTCGCATGGATTTCTGAACGCAAGGATGTGTTGAGCACGTTTTTCGGCTTGTTGACGATGCTTTCATATACCTCTTTCGTGAGAGCTGGCAGGAACCCAAAAGCCTCGACGCTCTATTACCTCGCTGCGCTGTTTAGTTTCGCGCTGTCGCTATTGTCCAAACCCATGCTGGTGACCTTGCCATTCGTGCTAATGCTGCTCGATTACTGGCCCTTGCGACGGATCAACCTTGCGAGACAATCAAACGCTGCCGAAAAGGCTTCTGAGACTGCGGAGAGGCAATCAAGGATAAAGGCGTGTTTAATCGAGAAAATTCCTTTCCTGCTATTAGCTCTGGTTTCATGCGTGATAACGATGCAGGCCCAGGAACGCGCGGTGGGCTCGTCACCGTTTTGGACACACATAGGCGACGTGGCCGTGGCGTATGTGAAATATTTGAAAATGATGCTTTGGCCGGTGAATTTGGCGTTTTTCTACCCGCGCACCGGCGCACCACCTGTTGGTCATGTGGTGATTGCGCTCATGCTTCTCTCCGCGCTTTCCGTCGCCGCACTGAGTTGCGTACGCGGTGCGCCGTATTTTCCGGTCGGTTGGTTCTGGTTTTTAGGCACCCTTGTGCCTGCGATCGGCCTCGTGCAGGTAGGCAGCCAGACCATGGCGGACCGTTACACATATTTTCCGTCCATCGGATTGTTCCTGATAGTGGCATGGGCATTATCTTGTTTTCTGAAAAAACGCGAGAGATGGCAGATCGCGTTAAAGGGCGCAATGCTGCTCGCGCTCGGAGCGTATTTTGTGGCGGCACGTGTTCAGCTTGGCTATTGGAGGAATAGTTTCACCTTGGCGGACCACGCGCGAAAAGTCACAGACGAGAACTTCGCCGCCTACTCAGTTTTGGCCGATGATGCGGAGCAGGCGGGCGATTATGCGAAAGCAATCGAGTATGCGAAAACCTCGCTGGCTTATGAGCCGAATTACGCTTCCGCGCATTACCTCCTTGGCGTGGCGTGTCTGGAGACCGGCCGACTGGGTGAAGCGATCTCGCATCTCTCCGAAGCCGCTGCGCTTCGACCCTCAGCGCCATTGATATACCAAAAGCTCGGCAGGGCCCTGTTGGCGGGGGGCCGTTTTAATGAGGCGTTCAAGCAATTTTCAACCGCGCTCAAAATGGATCCGACTGATTACATCTCCGATAGCCAAATGGGCATCATCTGCTCCCAGGGAAA
>DASRBR010000664.1:0-5392 GCA_035653495.1 Verrucomicrobiia bacterium | reverse complement strand
TTGCCCGTCGCCGACGCGCACCAAAATGAAATTGGCCGCGGACGGAATAAATTCGAGATTCATTTTGCCCAATTGCTCGCTGAAGAAACGCAGGCCTTCGGCATTGTTCGCGCGGGTTTTGCGGACGTGCTCGGCATCATCCAGCGCCGCCAACGCGCCGGCTTGCGCAATGGAGTTGATGTTGAACGGCTGGCGAATCTTTTCGAGCGCGGCAATCAATTCCGGCTGGCCGATGCCATAGCCCAATCGCAAACCGGCGAGCCCGAAAATTTTCGAGAATGTCCGCATCAATAAAAGATTCGGCCGCTTGCCATCGCGAATCAACGACAGCAAATCCACCGGCTCATCAAGAAACTCGATATAGGCCTCGTCCATCACGAGCAGGACGTTTGCGGGCACTTCATTGACGAACCGCAGGATTTCTTCGGGCGACGCGAGCGTGCCGGTGGGATTGTTTGGATTGGCGACAAACACCACTTTCGTGCGCGGCGTGATGGCCTTGAGCATCGCGCGCAAATCATGACCGTAATTGCGCGCAGAAACGACAATGGGATTTGCGCCGAACAGCCGCGTCACAATCGGATACACCGCAAAACAATATTGCGACATCACGACATCCGCGCCAGGCCCCATCAATGCGTGGCCGACGAATTCGATGATTTCGTTGGAGCCGTTGCCAAGAATCAGATTGGCCGGTGTGAGGCCAAGTTTCTGCGCGAGTTTTTGTTTGAGATAGAAAGCGTTGCCATCGGGATAAAGATGCAGATTGGCAATGACTTTTTGCATGGCGGCCAATGCGGCAGGCGATGGGCCAAGTGGATTTTCGTTCGAAGCGAGCTTGATGATGTCGTGCGCCGGCAGGCCAAGTTCGCGCGCGACTTCTTCAATCGGACGTCCCGGCTGATAGACCGGCACATTTTCCAGCGCGGGATTGAGTGGCAGCGGCGTGGACATATCAAAGCGAGTTCAGGATTTTTTGCACGTCCACATTTTTCGCGATGAGATCGCGGATAAGCTTGATCTTTTGTTCATCGCTGGGACGTGTTTTCACGATAATGTCGTGCACCTTGGAGGCGACTTCATAGCTGTCTTCCTTTGCGAGCAAGACCGGAATGGGCATCTCGCGGATGACCTTGAGCGCGCCGTTCACCGGGCGAAAATTGCCGGTCAGGACGATCCCCGCCATCCGCCTTTGTTTGGGCGCATCAAGACTCTTTTGCGCGGCCATGATGATGTCTTCGCGGTCGCCGGGCGTGATGAGCAAAGCATCGGGCTTGAAAAGTCTTTGGGCATTTGCCGCGCTCATCGCGCCGACGGACACTTCCTCAACTAAATTTTGCAACCCGCCGCATTTCGTCAAAATCTCCGCGTTCAACTCCTCGCGGATCAATTCCACCGTGGGATTGGAGAGCACCTGCTGATGCGGAATGACGCCGAGCAGTTCGAGCCCTTTTCGCTTGAGCCCTTTTCGCGCGAAGTCGCTGATGTATTCCACTTTCGTGCCGACAACCTTGTTCAAAATCACTCCGATGATTTCGACGCCCTCCTTCTCGAACAACGCCTGGTTCAACGAAACTTCGTCAATCGGCCTGCCGATCCCGCCTTGTGTGACAATGATGACTTTTGCGCCGACCACCTTCGCGACCTGCGCATTGGACAAATCGAAAACCGAACCGACACCGGCATGTCCCGAACCTTCGCACAAAACGAAATCTTTTTCCCACGCGACGCGGTCGAAGGCTTTCTGGATTTTTTTTACGAGCGCGTCGTTGTTGGATGATTGAAGATATTTGCGCGTGAAATCGGGCTCGACGGCGATCGGGCTCATGTCCACCAACGGACAATTCAACCGGAAAACGCTGTCCATGAGCACGGTGTCTTCATCGATTTTTTGCTCCTCGATTTCCACAAAGCGCTGGCCGACCGGTTTGATGTAGCCGATGCGGGGGTAATGCTGCTGCAGCGCGGAAATCAGCCCGAGCGAAGTCGTGGTCTTGCCGTCATTTTGCCGCGTGGCGGCGATGAAAACGCGCGGCGTGGTGGTGTTCATGGGAAGACGTTGCACAAAAAAAGACTTAAAGTTTGGCTGCGAGGGCAGCCTCTTCCCCCGGCAGGTTCGAGCCGGCGCCGGGATAGAGCTTGGCGTATTCGATGGATTGCAAACCGACGATGGCCGCAACGCCGAGGATGTCATGCGCGTTGGAGCCGCGCGAAACGTCCGCCGCGGGGCGGTCCAAGCCGAGCAAAATCTGGCCGTAAGCGTTGGCGCGCGCGACGTGCTGGATCAATTTGCTGGCGATGTTGCCTGAGTTCAAGTCGGGGAAAATCAGGACCGTCGCGCTCCCGGCGACCTTGCTTTCGGGCAATTTGCGCGCGGCGATTTCGGGAATCAAGGCGGCGTCCACCTGGAGTTCGCCGTCGAAATCCGCTTCGAGTTGGAGCTGGGTGGCCTTTTGCACCGCAAGCGCCGTCGCAGCCTGCACGCGCCCGATGGAAGGATGTTGCGCGCTGCCTTTGGTGGAAAACGAAAGCAACGCCACGCGCGGACGAATGCCCAGGATTTGCCGCGCGAGTTGCGCGGTGGAAACGGCGATGTCGGCCAATTGCTCGACGGTCGGTTCGGGAATCACGCCGCAATCGGCCATGACCAGAATCCCGTTTTCACCGAAGCGGGTGTCCTCGACTTCCATCACCATGCAGCTCGAAGCGGTGGCGATGTTCGGCGCGAGCTTGATGATTTGAAAGAGCGGACGCAACACGCTGCCGGTGATCTGGTTCGTGCCGGAAACCAGGCCGTCCGCCTGATGCATCGCGACCATCATTGCGCCGTAATAATTGGGCAGCAACATCGCCTCGCGCGCCTCCTGACTTTTGATGCCTTTGAAGCGCCGCAACGATTCGAAGCGCCGCGCGAAACTGTCGAGGTCTTCGCTTTCGGCGGGATTGATGATGCGCACGCCTTCGAGGGAGACATTGAGGCTTTGAGCCGCTTCCTTGATCTTGGTGCGATTGCCGAGCAGGACTGGCGCGCCAAGCCGCAAGGAATAAAATTGCCGCGCCGCCTGCAGGACGCGAGGCTCCGTGCCTTCCGGAAAGACAATCCGCTTGGGATGGCGTTGCAGTTTTTCGATGACACTTCCGATAAAACGCATGGCTGTTAAGTAACCGAGGAGGGAGCAAACTGCAAACTGAAACAAATCTCCAAAGCGGAGACTTTGACAGAATGAACAGAATTTACAGAATGTGAATGAGTACGAATTCTCATTCTGACAATTCTGTTCATTCTGTCAAAAATCCTTACCAACTTGTGATGTAGCACTCGTTTGTCCTTTTTACGTCGGGACCGAGAGACCAGACCCTGATTGTTGCAGGTCGAACAAATGAAATGATGTACGGATTGCCCCAAGGATCGCGATAGACGCCATCCGTGCCGATGCCCGGAGAATTTGTGTGGCCACTCATGCGAGCATTCAAAAAGACGATTTTCTGCGGATTTAAAGCATCATTCGTGTTGGGCGTCAGATTGCCATTTCCAAAATTAGTTTTCCTGAGCGCCGGTAGAATTCGTGATGCCGATCTTTGCGGCGCTCGTTCCAAAGGTGCCGAATATAAAATCTGACGGCTGATTCGTGAGTAAACTTTTAGGACAAGGAAACCTGGCGTAATTGGTGAAATACAGTTTATTGCAGCGGCCAAATCGGCAACTTCTCTCTTCGCCTGCGCAATTCTGGCCGGCCCTCTCATGCTTTCAAGCGCATAAGGAGCCAAAACAAAAGTGCCAATGACTGCGAAAACGACAACGACCAGCTTTATCTGCTTCGTTTCCCACCAAGGCTGCCTCTCACGATTCAGTGACATGCCCGCTCCTAGATTTCGACGGAATGAACAGAATGGACAGAATGCGAACGAGTTCGAGTTTTCATTCTGTCCATTCTGTTCATTCTGTCTTCTCGTTTCTCTTCAATTCATCCAGCAGCCGGATGGCAGTGTCAGTCAATTTTTCGCCGCCGCCAGGTTTGACGCGTGAGTTCCAGACTTCGTAACCGCCTTCGCTGAACGCCTTCAAGGTCGGCACGTACGCGGGCCGGTCATTGCAAATCGTAATCACGAAGGTGCGCTTGAACGGCGACGCTTTTTTGATGGCGAGCCCAAACTCCACAAAAATCTCCGCAGGCAAACAAACGATGGCGGTGTCATGGTCCAGCCGGAACACCTGCACTTCCATGGGCCAGACTTTGCCGTGACGAGCAAGGTCGAGGATTTGGACCGTTTTGACGCGCGTTTGGAAACTGGTCTTCGGATCGTCCAAATGCGCCATTTCCAATTTTGCGGTTTTCACTTGGTCGGGCGTGACGGTCTGGAAGGGCAGCATGAGCGTCTGGCTTTTGCAGTCGAGGGAAGGATGCTCAATAAATTTGAGATTTGGCAGGTTTTGGACGACAGTTTGGCCGATCCTATCACCATTACGTTCGGCAACATCGAACCCGGAGTAATTCTGTTTTTTGGAAACATCAAGATGGTTGATATTTCCGCAAGTCCCCGCCCCAAACGCGGAGATGTAAGCGGGCCCGAAATTGCTGCGCAACGTTTGCTGGATGTAATACGGGTAATCGGCGCTGTATTGCGTCCCGCCGATGCTGTCACAATGCATCGCAAAAACGGTGAGCCCGCCCATCGCCTGGCCGTCCCGGTTTTTGACAATCAACATGCTGACATCGGGGTCCGTCGGGCCGGCAGGTCCCACAATGTTCGGGTTCAGGATGCCGGGGTTGAACCTGACCGTCCCGTCTTTCATGTAGTAACGGCGGTTGAAAGCCAGTCCCGGGAGTTGCGCAATGCCCGCTTCCAATGTCGCGGGTTGAAGTTTTTTTTGAGCAGCCACAACCACTTTTACCAGTTGGTCGGTGAGAAACGCGGGATAATCAATCATCAAGTGCGGGTCTTGGCCAGTTTTGGCGAGCATGGCTTGATGGAAGTAATCGCCGCGAACGTCGTCGAACAAAGGCCCGGTATGGCTGTGAGTGGCGGCCATGACGATGTGCGAGACAGGAATGCCGGTGCGTTGGCTGGCCAGTTCGCGCGCTTTTTTGCTGACGTGAAGCGAGAGGCCGACCAGATCGCAAAAAACCATGGCGACTTGTACGTTGCCCTGTCGCAAAACCAGCGCCTTGGCCATCAATGGATCATGAATGGCGGTGGAAAAACGTTCGTTGAAATAACCGGCCATGCGGTAACCAATGGGCGGCGTGATGTCAATTTCGGCCATGCCCGCCTGCAAAGAATTGTTCGCGGCGGGGCCAGTTTTGGAGCGATGGTTTGCGCAACCGGTGACCATCAACGCGAGCATCACCGAGCAGATGCCGGCCCCGGCACACAATCTGCTAATTTTTTC
>DASRBR010000663.1:0-2100 GCA_035653495.1 Verrucomicrobiia bacterium | reverse complement strand
GTGTTGCTCAAAGCTGTAGCGCAGGCTTTCCAGCCTGCGAGTTCTCGAAGCTTTCCAGCTTCGAGCTTTAAATATCCCATTTTTCCAGCAGAGCTGGGGACTGGAAAGTCCCCAAAACCCGCAGACAGGAATGTCTGCGCTACGATTTCGCGGCAAAAGGTTTTTGAGCAACACGCCCTCAACAAGATGCGCCCGCCATTAACGGCGGCCCAAAATTAGCCATTGGCAACATGGCCAAGGCGTGTTACAAAAACCCCTTGCTTTCAATGGAAAGCGAGGAATTTTTAACGTCAGGAAAAATTTATGTCACAACATCGCAGCCTTCGCGCCGTCGCCACCATGGGTGGCAAACGCAATGTACTCAAACGCTTCGAGCGGGTCGGCCTGCTCAAAAAACGCGCTCAATGGAAGGACGGCGACCGCATCACCGGCCTGCGCAAGACCAAGCCGGAAGCCTGATTCTGCCTTGATTGGCGATTGTGGATTGTGGATTGCGGATTTACGGCGAGGTCACGTTTTTTAGGCATGATTCGTACGTAATTCCGCAATCGGCAGTCCGCAATCTGCAATCGTGTGAGCGTTCGCCTGCAAAAATTTTTGGCCGAAGCCGGCGTGGCTTCGCGCCGCGCGAGCGAGAAGATCATTCTCGAAGGCCGCGTCTCGGTGAACGGCCACACCATCAGCGAACTGGGCAGGAAGGTGGACCCGCTGCATGACCATGTTTTTGTGGATGGGCGTGCGGTGCGGGCGCGGCGCAAACTTTATGTGGCGTTGAACAAGCCGCCGGGATATATCTGCTCGCGGCAGGATGAACTGGCCCGCCGCACGATTGGCAGCTTGTTGCCGAAGGAGTGGGACAATTTGTATTCGGTCGGACGGCTGGATGCGGAAAGCGAAGGGCTGATTTTCCTGACGAACGACGGCGAGTTCAGCTTGCGCCTCACGCATCCGCGTTATGGCGTGCGCAAAAAATACGTTGCGACGGTGACCGGCCGGGTGCAGCCGGAGATGTTGCAACGGATGGTGCGCGGCATTGCCCATGAAGGGGAGATGCTTAAGGCTGAAAAAGCGCGCTTGATATCGGCGAACAATTCGAACAGTGTCGTCGAGTTGGAACTGGCGGAAGGAAAAAACCGCGAGGTGCGGCGGCTGTTTGAATCGCAGGGGCTGGAGGTGAACCGGCTCGTGCGGACGCAGATCGGAAAAATCAAGCTGGGCGAATTGCCCGGCGGAAAATGGCGGGCATTGACAGAAACCGAAATTAAATCTCTACTCTCCCGGTAAATATGAAACAGAAACTAGGATTGATTTTGGCAACGATGATTTCGACCGCTTTGCTGGCGCAAACACCGCCTCCGGGCGGCAACACCGCGCCCGGCAATCCGCCGCCGCTCCAGGCGCCGCCGGATAATTCCACGCCCGCAACACCGCCGCCATCCACATCGGTCGTCCCATTGCCGCCCGACCAGGGCACGACCACCAACACGCCGGCGAAGACGTCCAAGAAAAAGAAACACACTTCCAAGAAAAAGAGCACGAAGACAGCCGCAGAATTTCCGCCGGCCGAACCGCTTGTTCCCGGCGAAGCTGCAGTCGCCAAGCAGAACAATGTGAACATCCGCGGCCAGGCCCATATCAACAGTGAAGTGGTCGGGCATTTGAAACGCGGCGAGCCGGTCAATGTTTTGGAAGTGGTCACGCTCAAGCATCCCAAGACTGATGAGCCCGCCAATTGGGCGAAGATTGCGCTGCCCAACAGCATTCATGTGTGGGTGAACAATTCTTTCATTGATTCCTCCAACCAAACCGTCAAGGCGCGCAAATTAAATCTGCGCACCGGCCCGGGTGAAAATTACAGCGTCATTGGCCGCTTGGAAAAAGGCGATGCCGTCAAACCCTCGGGCGAAACCAAGGGCGATTGGACGCAGATTGAAGCGCCCACCAACGCGTATGCATTCGTTGCCGCACATTTGCTGACGAAGGCGCCTGAAGCTCCGGCGCAACCGCCGCCGACGCAACCTTTGCCCCAACCACCGACACAGGTGGCCGTGCAAAATCCTGGCCAGCTTGCGCCGCCGCCAACCGAACCGCCAACAACTC
>DASRBR010000662.1:0-4280 GCA_035653495.1 Verrucomicrobiia bacterium | reverse complement strand
TGATGCTTCATCCGGATTCCATCACCGGCCAATGTCTGCGCGCGAAGAAAAGTTTTCCCACGCGCGGACAACGCAGGCCGGTTTCGCAAGGTGAGAAAAATGCCTGGCTGACACTGCGGAACGCGTCCGTGCATAACCTCAAAAATCTGACGGTCCGCTTTCCACTCAATCGTTTGGTGGTGGTCACTGGCGTCAGCGGTTCCGGGAAAAGCACGTTGATTCGCGAATGTCTTTTCCCTGCTGTTGAATCGGCCACCAAACATCGCAAGTCCAAAGCCAAGAATCCCAATCTTTCCGGCGACGAATTCATCCAGGCGGTCTATGAAGTGGACCAGTCGCCCATCGGCCGCACGCCGCGCTCGATTCCCGCGACGTATGTCGGTTTTTTCGATCTCATCCGTCAATTGTTCGCGCAAATCCCCGAGGCGCGGCTGCGCGGTTATTCGCCAAGCCGCTTTTCGTTCAACAGCGCGCAAGGCCGTTGTCCCGAATGCGAAGGCGCGGGTACGATCAAGCTGGAAATGAATTTTCTGCCGCCGGCGTTCGTGCGATGCGAAGTCTGCGGCGGCTGCCGGTTCAATCGCGAAACGCTCGACATCCTTTTCAACGGCAAAGACATTGCGCAGGTACTTGAATTGTCCGTGGATGAAGCGCTGGACTTTTTCTCCGCGTTCGCAAAGATCAAACGTCCCTTGCAGGCTTTGTGCGACACGGGCCTTGGTTATCTGAAGCTGGGCCAGACGAGCCCCACCTTGAGCGGCGGTGAAGCGCAACGGGTCAAGCTCGTGACGCATCTGCTCTCCGGCTTGCGCGAACCGGATTTGATCGAGCGCGTGCCGAAGCGCAACCTGTTCATCCTCGAAGAGCCGACCATCGGCCTGCACATCGCCGACGTGCGCCGGCTGGTGGACGTTTTGCAACGGCTGGTGGACGCGGGGCATTCCGTGATCGTGATCGAACATAATTTGGACCTCATTGCCGAGGCGGATTGGGTGATTGATTTAGGGCCCGAAGGCGGTGAAGCGGGTGGGACTATTGTGGCCGAAGGTCCGCCGGAAACAGTCGCGTGCAACAAACGCTCGCACACGGGAAGGTTTCTGCGTAGTTTTCTCGCGCAAACATGAGCGACCCGTACGAAGAAATCCTTGACGGAGAGGTCTGCCTGCGATTGCCGCCCGGCGCGCGTCATGAAACCATCTGCGAACGTCTTCACACGCGCGTTTCCGCCAGCCTCGCCTCGCTCACGTCCAGCCGCCTGTTGCCGACGCGTTCGCTCGTGCAACTTTCCCGCGAAACCAAACTCCGCCCCGATCTGGCGCTCGTCACAAGCGCGACGAACAAATTGTGGCTCGCCGCGGAAGTGGTGAACTCCGGCGATCACAATCCCGACACGGTCCTCAAAAAAACTCTGTATGAACAAGCATGCCTGCCGCGCCTTTGGATGGTGGACCCGCGCTACGACAACGTGGAAATTTATCACGGCAGCCCGCATGGAATGGTCCTGAAACAAATCCTCGCCATTCGCGACACGCTGAGCGAACCGCTTTTGCCAGCTTTTCAATATGTCATCGAGGATTTGTTCAAGATGTGAATCGGAATGAAACCGGTAACCACTTGTGCCACTGTTCGCAAAATGAAAAAGACATTTGGGCTCGTTGCGTTTTTGATGGCCGCGCTGTTTCATGCGCAGGGTCACGCCGAAACTTACGATCTCATCATCCGCCATGGACGCGTGGTGGACGGCACCGGCAATCCCGCTTTCTTCGCGGACATTGCAGTTTCCAATGGTCGCATCGCCGCAATCGGCGTGATTGACGGCGAAGCGAAAGAGGAGCTGGATGCCAAAGGGTTCATCGTCGCCCCAGGCTTCATTGACGTTCACACGCACGCGGATGACGTGGCGCAATTGCCGCTCGCGGAAAACTTCGTGCGCATGGGCGTGACCACCATTGTGGTCGGCAATTGCGGCGGCTCGGAAGCGGACATTGGCAAATTGTTTCGAGAAATCGAGACTGCGAGAGTCTCCGTCAACGTTGCCTCGCTCATCGGCCACAACACCATTCGTTCGCGCGTGATGGGCGGCTCGTTCATGCGTCCGCCCACGCCCGACGAGATCGACAAGATGAAGGCGATGGTCGAGCAAGGGATGAAGGACGGCGCCGTTGGGCTTTCGACGGGCTTGATTTATCTGCCGGGAACATTTGCAAAAACGGAAGAGATCATTGAACTGGCGAAGGTCGCGTCGGCGTACGATGGCATTTACACGAGCCATATGCGGGACGAGGGCACGAATATTTTCGATTCGCTGAATGAATTGTTCCGCATTGCGCGCGAGGCGCACATCCGCGCCGAGATTTCGCACATCAAACTTTCCGGCAATGCGTCGTGGGGGCAGACTGCCGAGGTGCTCGCAGCCATCGAGAAGGCGCGCGCCGAAGGATTGGACATCACCGAGGACCAATACGCCTACACCGCTTCGAGCACCGGCATCAGCCAGCTTGTGCCGAGCGAGGCGCGCGAAGGCGGACACGAAAAGTTCATGGAACGCCTCGCTGACCCGCAGCAAAAGGCCACGATCGTCAGCGCGATGAAAGCCATGCTCGCGGGCAATAAACGCAAGGATTATACCTATGCCGTCATTGCCGAATACAAAAACGATCCGAGCTTGAATGGGCTGACCATTCCCCAAGCCGCGAAGCTCAAGCGCGGCAGCGATTCGCTTGATGATCAGATCGAAATGATCCTGGATATTGAATCGCATCACGGCGCGTCGGGAGTTTTCCACGGCATCAATGAGGATGATTTGCAGCAGTTCATGAAATTCCCGAACACGATGTTTGCGTCCGACAGCGGAGTGAGGGAATTTGGCAAGGGTGTTCCACACCCGCGCGGCTACGGCAACAATGCGCGCGTGCTGGCCCGTTACGTGCGTGAGTTGCACGTGTTGCGCCTCGAAGATGCCATTCGCCGAATGACCACCCTGCCCGCCGAGACGTTCCGACTCACCGACCGCGGGCAATTGCGTCCCGGCGCATGGGCTGACATCACCGTCTTTGATCCCGCCAGGGTGCAGGATAATGCGACTTACACAGACCCGCACCATTATGCGACGGGCATTCCTTATGTATTCGTGAATGGCGTGGAAGTCGTCAAGGACGGCGCACATACCGGCGCAAAACCCGGCACGGCGTTGCGACATCAAGCGCCCGCAAAACGAATTTCTGAAATTAAATCTCCTCAATGAATTTTATGCGAGCGTCAGTTTCCGCCCACTTTGTAGAACGCCGTGCTGTTCGTCTCCGATACGACCGCGCTGGTGCCGTTGGTGGCGGGCCCGACGGGCGACCAAACCGGGTTGATCAGATTTGTCGTAGAATAAACCTGATACGGCGCAATGCCGCCGGTCCAATTCAATTGCAGCGCGTTGCTTTGCGCTACTGCACTCAAGATGATTGGCGGCGCGGGCAGCACCTGCAGATTCATTGTTGCGATGCTGGACAATCCGCCCGGATCAGCCACCTGAACCACGAAAGAATTGGTGCCCACGTTGCTCGAATTCGGCGTCCCGCTCACGCTGCCGTTGCTGAAGACGCTTAACCACGCGGGACCGTTGATCTTGGAGAAAGTGAGCGTGTCGCCATTCAAGTCGGTCGCACTTGACGCGATCGTTATCAAATAAGACTGGCCGGCGGTGGCATTGGCAACCGAGAACGGATTCACTTTGAACGTCGGCGGCCAGTTCGGCACCAGGCTCATTGCGGTGATGACGACATTTCCGTCGTTCGGCAACTGTACGCTTTGGACTGTTTTGGCGGAATTGAGGTTGAAGGAATAACCATACAGATAAAACGTGGTGCCTTCCGATGAATGTCCATTGGTATTATTGCGGTAACTCATGGGAAGAACCGTGGTTTCACCCGAATAATTCTTCGGCGAAACCCAATCACTGAAACTCTGCACAAAGGTGCTGGTGCTGGAATCGGAATAAGTCACCAAAAATGATTGCGAAGTCTGGGTCCCATTCACAGCAGTCCCCAGCATTCGAAGTTTTGAATAATTTCCCGGCGCAAGGGCAATCGTCTGGTTTGAGCAACTGATGACATTCGTCGCGTTCAATGGGCCGAATGCGAACCAGACATTGCTCCACACTTGCGCATTTCCAAGCAGGGTGCCCGAATAGGAAAAACCGTCGCCATCGATGCCGAACGTCGGCGGGTTGGTGTAAGTCGTGCCATCGGTGTAAATGCCGGCGCGGTTGTAATAAGTTGACAACGCGGCCT
>DASRBR010000661.1:0-4705 GCA_035653495.1 Verrucomicrobiia bacterium | reverse complement strand
AAGTTTTGCCACTTGCTCGGCGTGCGCGACTTCCACCCATGCGATTGGCGAGGCGTGGCGCACCATCAAGATGGGCGATGCCAGGATCATTTTCGCCGGCGGAACTGAGGCCACCATTGTGCCGATGGGCATTGGCGGTTTCTGCGCGATGCGCGCCATGAGCACGCGCAATGATGATCCGCAACGTTCTTCGCGTCCGTTTGACAAGGACCGCGACGGTTTTGTGATGGGCGAAGGCGCAGGCGTGCTGGTGCTTGAGGAATTGGAACATGCCAAAGCGCGCGGAGCGAAGATTTATTGCGAACTGGTCGGCTACGGCAACACTTCGGACGCCAGCCACATCACGGCTCCGGCGCCGGAAGGCGAAGGCGCGGCCCGTTGCATGAAGATGGCCCTTCGCACAGCCGGGTTGAATCCAGAAGATGTTTCTTATGTCAATGCGCACGGCACTTCGACGCCGCAAGGTGACATTTGCGAAACGCAGGCGATCAAAACCGTTTTTGGCGCGCACGCGCGCAAGCTGGCGGTGAGTTCAACCAAGGGCGCGACCGGCCACATGCTGGGCGCTGCCGGCGCGGTGGAAATGGCCGTTTGCGCCAAGGCCATCCAGACCGACACCGTTCCTCCCACCATCAATTACGAAACGCCCGATCCCGAATGCGACCTGGATTACGTGCCGAACAAGGCGCGCGAATTGCGGGTCAATGCCGTCCTCAATAATTCGTTCGGTTTCGGTGGCCACAACGCCACCATCGCGGCGAAAAAATTCGCGGATTAATTCCCGCCTGGGAGAAGGAGAGCGTTTCTTACACCAAGGAACGAATTGGAACACGGTTTCAGTCACCGCGTTCTTAAATTTTCAGCCTGAGCGCTGAAATCTGCGAGGGGCCGTTGCGTTTCGGGCGGAGCAGAGTGGTTCACCCTCTCCTTGGGGGAGAGGGCCGGGGTGAGGGCGAGCTTTTTGTTGGAGCGGGGAGAATTTTTGCGATTCACCCGTGCGGCTTGAACGAGGAAGAAACTGGAGCTTCGTTGCGCCGGCGTTTTTTGGCTTTCGCTTCAATTGAGGCTTCGATCTGGCGACGATGCGATTTGGGCGCGTCGCGTTTTGTGCGCAGTTCCATGTTCAACGCATCCAATTCATTTTCGGCCGATTTGTTTGGTTCCACCGAAGATCGCTTTGGTTTTTCGGCCATAAAAATTATTTGTGGTGAAAACTTAGAGACTCGCCGGGTGGGGGCACCCGGCCTACAAAAACGCGGTATTTTGGTTTTTTTCTGTAGGCCGCGTGCTCTCACGCGGCGCTTGGATGAAAATTTATTGAGTTGCGTTCTACTTTTTTTGCGCGTTGGACAGTCAATTAACCAGCTTCTCCACTTTCCGGTTCATGGGCTTCGCCTTCCTCGGCTTGTTCGCCGCGTTCCGCAAGCGAGCCCAGCGAACCGAGGCGCGCGCGGTTAACGACGCCGTTTTGCTCCAGTTGCTTCTCCGCCTCGACGTTGAATCGCGCCCATGGAATCGCTTCCAGCCGCTTGCGAGCGATCGGTTTTCCCGTCAGTTCGCAAATGCCGTAAGTGCCCGCCTCAATCCGTTTGAGCGCTTCGTCAATTTCGTAGAGCGCATTCTGATCCGAGGAAAGCATGCTCAAGGCCAAATCGCGGTCGTAACTGTCCGTGCCCGCGTCGGCCATGTGTTCGCTGTACGTGGGCTGCTCGTCGTTGGCGTCGCGGCTCAACATTCCTTTCTGCCGCAGAAAATAATCGCGCAAATTCGTCAGATGCCGGTATTGCGATTCCCACTTGGGATCAATCTTGGGCGGTTTGATGGCGCGGCGACTCAGGACGTCTGATGTGGCTGCCTTGGAACGGGTTTTGCCCCTGGCCGGTGGTGGAGCCTTTTTTTGCTTCTTTTGCATGGTTCACCGTGGTTTTGCCGTCAATCCCCCGCAAATGGGGGACGCACCCCTAAACTCAACATATTTGACCGCACCACCATGTCAAACGAACGAAAATAACTTCAAAAACGCCCACCGATTCACCACTTCCTCCATGTCCTCAAACTGAACTTCCCGTGGCAGGGGTGGATTTTATTGTAACTGAATCGTAACAAACGCGACACATTGCCGTTACTTCATGAGTTTAGGTTTCCGCGCCAATGAAGCGACCCAATCAGAAAACAACTCATACCAACTCTGCCAATCTCAACCGTTTTCTTCCGAAAAAGAAAACATTGCTCGCGGGCTTGCTGATTTCAGCCATGGCCATGGGCAAGGCGTTTTGTGCGGACAATCCCGACCCGGTGCTCGACCTGCTTTTGCAAAAAGGCATCATCACCGACGCCGAAGCGGCCAAGGTCAAGGCCGAACTCAACGAGAAGCGCACGAATGAGATGGCCCAAATGCCCGCGTCCAAATGGATGCTCGGCTCCGGAATTAAGAACATCGAATTGTTCGGCGACATCCGCCTGCGCTTTGAGGACCGCACCGTGACCGATCCCGGCGGCGGAAGAATCGAGTTGAACCGCATGCGTTACGCCTTGCGTTTTGGTGCGCGCGGCGATGCCTTCGACGACTTCTATTACGGCTTTCGCTTTGACACCGCGCCCAATCCCCGTTCGCCGTGGGTGACCTTCGGCACTTCGGCCAGCGGCACGCCCTATCAAGGGCCTTTCGGCAAATCGCAGGGCGGACTTTTCCTGGGACAGATTTTCCTCGGCTGGAAACCAAACGAATATGTGAACATCACCGCCGGCAAAATGGCCCAACCGCTTTACACCACGCCGATGGTCTGGGACACCGATTTCAATCCCGAAGGCCTTGCCGAACATTTCAAATATAAAGTCGGCGGCGCAACCTTCTTCGCAAATCTCGGCCAGTTCCTTTACGAAGACACCAATCCGAACAAAGCGTCGAGGGGCTATTTTGGCGTCGGCAATTTGTATCCTTCAACGCTCGGGGGAACTGCGGGACCGGCTTTCCTGCTGGCATGGCAGGGCGGTTTTCAATACGACTTCACCAAGGACATTTCGTTCGAGATTGCGCCGGTGCTTTACACTTACACCGGCCATGGCGCAAACACCTCGCAATCCTCCAGCATGGTGCAACCGGGCTTTTCCGGCACCTTCTCCGGCCAGGGCGCGACCAACGGCCCCGCGGGTGTGCCGTCAGCGGGCTGGAGCGGTTTTCCGAGTGGCTACGAAGATGGCTTTAACGCCAACCAAACCGGCATCAACAACCTGCTGGTTTTGGAAATTCCGTGGGAAATTGATTTTAAGATTGCGGAACTCAACGCGCGCGTCTTCGGCGATTTTGCCGACAACCTCCAGGGCAAGCAACGGGCGTTGGCTGCGCAAGCCGCCGCCAATTCCCCGCCCGGCCCGTTGCAAATCGGCGGCGTCGCGCCCATTGCCTCGGCGCAAACCCACGACACCAAGGCCTATCAGGTCGGCTTCGCCATCGGCAACAAGAACAACCTGGGACTTGTTTACGGCGCGCCCACGCACAGGCACGCCTGGGAATTTCGCACTTACTGGCAGCACGTCGAGCAATACGCCCTGGACGATAATCTCATCGACTCCGACTTCTTCGAAGGCCGCGGCAATTTGGAAGGCGTCTATGCCGCGGTGGGCTACGGGCTGACCGACAATGTGATGACCACCTTCCGTTACGGCCATGCCCATCGCATCAACAAAATGCTCGGCACCGGCGGCAGCAACCAGGATATCCCGCAGATGAATCCCATCGAGCACTACGACATCCTGCAACTCGACTTGACCATGCGCTTCTGAGTGCGGTGAGTTTCAACCACGGATGGACACGGACTCACACGGATGGCAGAACGCAGCGGTTACATCGGTGAAATGTTACTTCGTTACAACTTGAAACTTTAAACCCAAAACTTGAAACCACGATTGGTGGGGCGAGCGTACCCGCGAGCCATTCCCGCACTCCGCACTCCGCATTCCCAATGGCCTGCTTCCTGATTTCCTCAGTTCCAAATTAATCCTGCTTGGTGTCTTTGTGTCTTGGTGGATCATTTAGTTGCCGTTCCCGTTGACATTCGGTGTTCAGCGTTCGATGTTGGATGTTCGATGTTTCCCCTTTATCGCCAGCTTGGTGTCTTTGCGTCTTGGTGGTTCTCAGTCCCAATCCGCAATCGACTCATTTCAGCCTTGATCCGATCAGCCGATCTGATCAATTGATCTGGACGTGTCGCAAAAAAATCCACGTCACAAGACCAAACCGCGCGCCCTTTATTCACAGCCGCCGCCTCCGCCCGCTGGACCCATCAATCCCCTCCAAGGCCTCGTCCTGCGCGAAGAAAGCCAAGTTAGGGACGCGCTGCCGCGCGTCCGCTCGGACGACCAGCAGGTCGTCCCTACCAGTGAAACTCAGAACCCGGAACTCGGAACCCGGAACTCCGCACTTCATTTGGTTTACGAAAATCCAGCCCACGGCCTCTGGCTTTACAACGACAACTGCCTCGCCGTTCTCGACGCCATTTACACCAAATATCCCGAAGGCCGTTTCGACTGCATCTTTGCCGACCCGCCCTACTTCCTTTCCAACGGCGGCATCACCTGCCACGCCGGCAGGATGGTCAAGGTGGACAAGGGCGATTGGGATAAAAGCCAGGGACCCGAACTCAACCACGAATTCAACCGCGCATGGCTTGAGCGATGCCAGCGCGTCCTCAAGCCCAACGGCACC
>DASRBR010000660.1:0-5497 GCA_035653495.1 Verrucomicrobiia bacterium | reverse complement strand
CAACACAACAAATACAACAAACACATCGAGCGCTTTCACAAAATCCTCGAAAAATTTCCGAAGGTGAAATTCATCGGCCACGCGCAAACGTGGTGGGCGAACATCGATAAAAATTGCGACCAGAAAACGATGTATCCCACCGGCAAAATCACGCCCGGCGGCATCACCGACCGCTTGCTTTCGGATTATCCGAACATGTACGGTGACCTTTCCGCCGGGTCCGGGCTGAACGCGCTCAATCGCGACCCGGATTTCACGCGCGATTTTTTTGTGCGTCATCAGGACAAGCTGCTTTACGGAAGCGATTGCAACGATGTGATCGGGCGCGGCCCTTCGTGTTCCGGCTCGCAAACCATCCAAACTGTCCGCCGGCTTACGCCCAGCAAAGCCATCGAACGCAAGCTGCTCTACGAAAACGCGAAGAAGATGTTTGGGATTTAGTTACCAGCCGAATCGCAGACACCCACGAAGGCCACCCTCCAAAATGCTTCCGGCAAAGCGCGTCTCGACACTGTTCTGAAGTGGGGACTGGAAAGTCCCCACAACCCGCAGACAAGAATGTCCGCGCTACGTGGCGCAGGCTTTCCAGCCTGCGGGTTCGGGCGACTTTCCAGTCGCCCGGCCATCTTGAACGAGTACGCTCCTTTTAAGCAGAGCGATGAGATGCGTTTCTTCCGGCACAACTGGAGGATTTGATGGGGTTGGAACTTCCAATATAATAGCACATAGGACAGTGCATGTCCTAGTGGTTGTGCCAGCATGTGGTCTGATGAAAAAGGCAAAACTGGACCGTCGTGCGGCTGCGCCACAGGCCGCCAAACAAGAGGACCGGGGTGGCGGCCATTCAGGGTGGTTTGCTTCGCACGTTGTTCAGCCGCTTTTGCCGCTTTGGTTCTCGTTTGCCGCTATTTGCCGCATCAGCACGCATCATTTTGTCGCATTGCGCCGCCTTGCAGTTGGGTTTTTTGCCGCGTTGTACCGCCTTGTACCGCGTTGTACCGCTTATTTGAAATAAAAAAGAATTCTTTTTCAGGTGGTCAAAAAACAACAGCAATAAGAAAGGAAAAACTTTGCGCCAGCGGATTTGGTCATTACAAACATCGCGCTGATTTATAAATGATTTTGCCGACGAACCGCGCATAAAATGGACAATAAATTAGCGAACGAATGGCGCGACATAAACTCGGTGAATGCCCGAAAATCCTTGCTGGAAAAATAGTTTTGCACAATAAATAGCGCAAACGCAAACCAGGCAGGCTTTTATGGACTTTTTCATCTATCTCGTTTGTTTGGGAGTGGGAGCGCTGTTCACCTTGTTGACTTTGTTCTTTGGACATGTTTTGGGCGGCGGAGGCCATGACGCGCATGTTGGCGGCAGCGGCGGTCACGCGGAAGCGGGTGCGGATGGGAGCGACATGCCAGGCGTCTCGATCTTCAGCCCGACGGTGATCACCACGTTCATTACCGCGTTTGGCGGTTATGGAATCATTTTGCGGGAAATCCCGGCGGTGAGCAGGCCGATGTTCAGCGCGCCATTATCGGCTTGCGGCGCGGTGTTGACCGCCGGTTTGGTGTTTTGGACTTTGCGGCAACTGTTCCGCTCGACACAAAGTTCGAGCGAATCGCGCGTGGGCGAGCTCGCCGGGGCGATAGGCCATATCATCACGCCGATTCCCGTGAATGGCGTCGGTGAAATCGCTTATGTGCAGGGCGGCAGCCGTTATACCGCGCCTGCGCGTGAGGAAACGGGTGCCCCGGTGCCGACTGGCGCGGCGGTCAAGATAGTCCGCATCGTCGGCTCGCAATTTTACGTTAAATCAGTCTAAACAATACTCAGCCCAGGCAAAAACTATGAACCTGACTCCCATGTTGGCCGACATTCTCGCCAATAGCGCCGCAATCATCGTGATCGTTGTCATCGCGGTGGTGATATTTTCACTGCTCGTCGTCGTCCTCAGCCGTTACACGAAAGTTGGCCCGAACCAGGTGCTGGTCGTTTCCGGCAAACGGCATAAATATGTAGATCTCGATGGCACCACACGGACTCGCGGGTTTCGCATCGTCAAGGGTGGCGGCACGTTCGTTTATCCGGTGATTGAAAAAGTGGATGTGCTTTCGCTGGAATTGCTCACCATTGATGTCCAAACGCCGGAGGTTTATACGAGCAAGGGCGTTCCAGTGAAGGTGGATGGCGTCGCGCAAATCAAAGTCAAGGGCGACGACATTTCGGTTGCGACGGCCGCGGAACAATTTCTCAGCAAGTCCACCGACGAAATCAAAAACATCGCCACGCAAACGCTCGAAGGCCATTTGCGCGCGATTCTCGGCACGATGACCGTTGAGGACATTTACCAAAACCGCGACGCGTTCGCGTCCAAAGTGCAGGAAGTCGCAGCCGGCGACATGGCCAACATGGGCTTGTCCATCGTAAGCTTCACCATCCGCGATATTCGCGATGGACAAGGTTATTTGGAAGCGCTGGGCAAACCGCGCATCGCACAGGTCAAACGCGACGCGCAGATCGCCCAGGCGGAAGCAGACCGCGACGCGATGATCCGTTCCGCGCAGGCGACGCAGGCGGGACAGGAAGCGAAGCTCGTCGCCGATTCCAAGATTGCCGAGGCGCAGCGCGATTACCAGACCAACGTGGCGAGTTATCAGGCCGTCGTGAACCAGAAGAAAGCCGAAGCGGACCTTTCGTATGATTTGCAGAAGTTCAAGACCGGACAATTGGTCAAGGCGGAAGAAGTGCAGGTGAGCATCATCGAGAAGCAGAAGCAAATCGAATTGCAGCAACAGGAAATTTTGCGCAAGCAGCGCGAGTTGGAGGCGATGGTGCAAAAGCCGGCGGATGCCGAGCGTTATCGCGTCGAGACTCTGGCGAATGCGAAGAAGTTTCAGTTGGAAACGGAAGCCGCCGGCGCAGCCGCTGCGACGAAGCAAACCGGTTTCGCAAATGCGGATGTCGCCAAGGCGACCGGTCTTGCCGAAGCCGAAGCGAACAAGGCGCGCGGTTTGGCCGAGGCGGCCATCATCGAGGCCCAGGGCTCTGCAACTGCCGAGGCCATGAAGCTCAAGGCCGAATCGTTCAAGCAATACAACGAAGCGGCCGTAATCGAAATGATTGTCCGCATCATGCCGGAAGTTGCGGGCAAGATCAGCGAACCGCTCGCCAAGACCGAGAAGATGGTCATCATCAACAGCGGCAACGGCGCCAACGGTGGCGGCGCCAGCAAGGTGACGGGAGACGTGACGCAGATCATCAGTCAATTGCCGCCTGTCATCGAGAGTTTGACCGGCATCCGGTTTGAGAAGTTGCTCGAACAGGTCCCGGCGCTCAGGAAGGCGATGGAAAAAACCGACACGCAAATCAAACCGAGCTAAGAAGACTCGATAACAAAATTCTGATCTATGCTAGGGCTATTTATCATCTCAGGCATTATTGGGCTCTTCGTTCTGGCGCTGATCATATTCGCATTCATTTTCTGGATTTGGATGCTGATTGATGCAATTGGAAACAATCGTTTGAGCTCGAGCCAAAGGATCGTTTGGGTATTGGTCATCCTTTTTTTGCATGGCCTTGGGGCGTTGATATATTACTTCGCCGGACGCGAAGGAACTTGACGGAAATCTTCGAAACGAAAGGACAATTATGTTGGGAATGCTTTTTGGCGGTTTTGAAATTCTGTTTATTCTGGGAATTTTGTGCCTGATTCCTTTCGGCATTGCGCTGTTCGCGTTTTGGATCTGGATGCTGATTGACTGCATCAGAAACAAGGGACTGGGCGATGGTGAAAAGATCGCGTGGACGCTCGCCATTGTATTCACGCATTGGCTCGGCGCGCTGATTTATTTCTTTGCGGGAAGGTCGAGGCAACCAGCGCGCGCTGTGCCGTAAATGAATGGCAGAGAGGATGAATTTATGACGAAAGAACAATTTCTGGACCGGCTGCAAGCAAGAGATCGCGACTACGTGATGCGTGGTTGGATCGCGTTGATGTTATTGGTAATGGCAGTGGTTTTGATGTTCGTGGCAGTGCGTTTCGGAACCCACGCCCTGGCCACAAAAGTCTTGTCCGGGCTGGTCGCCATGTCGTTGGTGACCGGCACGAGCATTTTGCTTTTTTGGGACCTTTCGCGCGGCGTTCGTTGCACATCGTGTCGCAGGCGATTGTTCAAAACCGCCGCGCAAATAACACTGGCCACGGGGAATTGCGCCTATTGCGGAGACCGGGTGCTTGAGCCGACCATGGAAGAAGGCAAATCTTAACTGTTATGCGCTTGTTTGAAGCCATTGTTGACGCAAATCATCGCGCGCTTGCCGGCGATGCGAGCGCTGGTTTGCATCCGGCGGATTTTGCCGATGAGCTTCCGGTCATCGCGCTGACCTGCATCGACCCGCGGTTGAATCCCCTGTTTCCCGAAGTGCTCGGCTTGCCTAAGGACCAGTTCATCTGGCTGCGCAACGCGGGCAACATCATCACCGGCCCGCTGAGCAGCACGATGCGTTCGCTGGCGCTGGCTTGCGCCGTCAAGGGCGGCAAGGAAATCGCCATCATTGGCCATAACGATTGCCAGGTCTGCAAAACTTCGACTGCACAATTGACGGATGCCTTCGCCGCGCTGGGCATCAACCGTGCCGGGTTGCCGCCCAATTTGACCGAGTTCTTCGGATTGTTCGCCAGCGAAAGGCAGAACGTTTTGAAGGCCGTTGAATATGTCCGGCACAGCCCGATCATCGGTTCGAAAGTCGCCGTGCATGGCTTGATGGTGGACATCCAGAGCGGCAAGCTGGAATGGGTGAGCAATGGCTATCAAACCGTGGGCGTGACCGAATCGCTGAAAGCCGAAGGCGCAAAACTGATGGATGAAACATTTGACGCATGGAAATCTTTGCCCGGGTTTCACATTGGAGAGATGAAATTTCCAGAGACGAAGATTGGCGAACTGGCGACAGACGCCCGCAACTGGCTTTCGCAGGAAATTGGAAAAATTGCCCAGCAACCTGCATCACCGCCCCAACCTGAACCGCCAAAACAGCCGCCTGCGCCGCCTCCCATCCCTCCTGTTGTCCGCCCTGCCGCAACCATTCGACGCGCATACACTTATCCTCGGGACAAAAAATTCTGAGCGGAAGGCCTCGTTTTAGCCGATTGCCACTTGCGGTTGCGAACCGGGGTTTCTTCAAAACGGAATGAACTCTTGACACGTTGCGACGCTTCATGATAAGAGGTTTCCATTCTTTTTGTCGGTCGCAGGCATGGCTGTGGTGTCTGCCGTTGTGTAGCCGTACGTACATTGTTCAAACAATTTGATCGGCCTTATGCAAGAAATCTTTCAAACGGTAAATGGAGCCTTATACAGTCTGGATTCCATATTGATGTTGTGGATCGCGGGCGCGGTTGCCTTCATTTTTTTGGCGGTGTTGGGTTATGACACGTATCGCCGCCGCCCCAAGAAAAGACGCACTGCGGCGCGAACCGCCCGTTCGATGCAA
>DASRBR010000659.1:0-3306 GCA_035653495.1 Verrucomicrobiia bacterium | reverse complement strand
GTTATTTTCGTGTTTACACGGACAAAGATTCCGCTGCCATCAAGGCTTACATTGACGCGACACTGAAGGGACTTGCCATTTACGCCGACAAACCGGCGATCCGCGGCCGCAAGGCGAACTTTGTTTATTTCGGTGGCGGCACGCCTTCGTATCTTTCGGTGGACCAGCTCAAGCACTTGTTCGGCGGGATGAAGGAATTGGTGCCGTGGGATGGAGCGGAGGAAGTCGCGTTCGAAGCCGAGCCGGGCACGTTGACCGATCACAAATTGAAGGCGATCCGCGATTTGGGCGTGACGCGCTTGAGTCTCGGCGTCGAAAATTTTGACGATCACATTTTGGAGATCAACGGCCGCGCGCATCACAGCAAGGAAATTGCCCGCGCGTACGGTTTTGCGCGCCAACTGGGTTTTCCGCAGATCAACATCGACCTCATTGCCGGCATGGTCGAGGAGACGGAATCCAACTGGCGCGAATGCGTGCGCAAGACCATCGAGATGTCGCCCGATAGCGTGACGATTTACGAGATGGAAATCCCCTACAACACGACCATCTACAAACAGATGAAAGCCGAGGGAAAACTGGTCGCGCCGGTGGCGGATTGGGAAACAAAACGCGCCTGGGTCAATTATGCTTTCAACGAACTTGAGAAGGCCGGTTACACGATTTCCAGCGCCTACACCGCCATCAAAAATCCGCAGAAAACGAAATTCATCTATCGCGACCGTCTTTGGGCGGGAGCGGATTTGCTGTCGTTGGGCGTCGCGTCATTCGGCCACGTGAACGGCACGCATTACCAGAATCATCATGACTTCGATCCGTATGTCGCGCGGGTGCAGCAGGGCGAATTGCCGGTTTACCGCGCACTCACGCCCAACGATGACGAGCGGCTCATCCGCGAATTTGTTTTGCAGCTCAAGCTCGGCCATCTGAGCCGCGATTATTTCAAACAAAAATTCGGCGTCGATCCCGCCGAGCGGTTTGCCGCGCCGCTGCAGACGTTGAAAGACTGGGGGTTTTTGACGATTGAAGGCGACACCGTGCTGCTCAACCGCGAAGGTTTGCTGCAGGTGGACCGGCTTTTGCACGAATTTTTCCTGCCGCAACACAAAAACGTGAGATATGCCTGAAAGAGCCTCAACCATTCCCGTGCCTGACGCCGCGCATTCTTCGCTTGCACATCCGCTCGACGAATTTTACGCGGAAGCCGGGCTGCCATTGCCACCTTTGAACCAGATTGATGGCGAGGCGGTCCCCGAACCTTATCGCACGCTGCTCGTTCATCAGAACGACATGACGCCCACGCTTGAAGCGTTCCATCGCTCCGCGGTGCACCTGGATGTGCTGGGCCGCCGGCGAAAGGGCGATGCCTATTTTCGCGAAGTGATTCTTCGGCTCGACGGCGGCAACGAACCGGTCGAATTCGGCGCGATCAAGATCAATCTCGACCTTTTCACGCCCGCGGCGCGCGAGCAAATCCTTAAGGAACACCTGCCGCTCGGCCATATTTTGCACGAACATAAGATCGCCCATGCCAGCCGGCCCAGCGCATTTCTTCGACTGGCAACGGACAAATTGATCAACAGCTTTCTTGAACTCAATGGCGCGCAGGTGCTCTATGGCCGGCGCAACACGCTTTACGATCCCCACCACCAACCGCTCGCGGAAATTGTCGAAATTCTTCCGGTCCACAAGACGAAATGACTAATGAGAAAAGAAACATCGAACTCCGAACATGAACCCCGACATCCTATGTCGGGGCAGGCAACGAACGCTGAACACGCCGTGGGCATTCGACGTTCAGCGTTCGGTGTTGGGCATTTGATGTTTTCCCATTCTTTCATAAAACTCCATGACACAGAATCTTAATACCACTTCCGACATCCTCATTATTGGCGCCGGCCCTGCCGGTTCAAGTTCCGCCGCGTTGCTCGCCGAAAAAGGCCATCGCGTGCGCGTGCTTGAGCGCGAAAAATTTCCCCGCTACCACATTGGCGAATCACTCCTGCCCTTCACCTATCAACCGCTGCAACGGCTCGGGTTGATCGAGCGGATGCGCAAATCGGCGTTCGTCAAAAAGTATAGCGTCCAATTTGTTTCGCCATCCGGCCGCGCAAGTTTGCCGTTTTATTTTTACACCCGCTACGACCGCGACAGCGTCGCGCAAACCTGGCAGGTGCTGCGTTCGGAGTTTGACCAGTTGCTGATGGACAACGCCCGCTCGAAAGGCGCGCAGGTGATGGAAGAAACGACAGTAAAGGAATTGCTCCGCGAAGATGGCCGAGTGGTTGGCGCGCGCGCGCAAACGAAAGATGGTTCGACGACGGATTTTCGCGCGACCATCACGCTGGATTGCACCGGTAAGGAAGCGTTCAGCGCCGTCCGCAACGGTTGGCGCATGAAAGACCCCTATCTCAACAAAGTCGCTGTCTGGACTTATTACAAGGGCGCGAAACGCGATGAAGGTGTTGACGAAGGCGCAACCACTGTTGCGTATGTCCCGGAGAAAGGGTGGTTCTGGTACATCCCGCAACATAACGACATGATCAGCGTGGGGGTCGTTGCCGAGGGAAAATATCTGGCGCGCGGCGGGATGAAATCGCCGGAGGACATTTTCAAACGCGAGATTGAGCAGAACCAATGGATCAAGGACCATCTGGCCTGCGGCAAACAAACCGGCCAATATTTTCTAACCAGCGAATATTCGCATCACTCCAAACATTGCGCGACGGACGGCTTGCTGCTCGTCGGAGATGCTTTCGCGTTCCTCGACCCGGTGTTTTCCTCGGGCGTCATGCTTGCGCTCAAGAGCGGCACGCTGGCGGCGGATGCCGTGCACCAGGCATTTGTTGAAAAGGATTTTTCACCGGAACGGTTCGCGGATTACGCCAAATTCCTCCGCGAAGGCGTCGAAAACATGCGCAAGCTGGTCTATGCATTTTACGATCCGAATTTTTCCTTCGGCAAAGTCATCAAGAAACATCCCGAAGCCGCCGGGCTGATCACCGACTGCCTTTCCGGCGACGTGAACAAGGATTTTTCGCAGCTTTGGAAATGGGTCACTGAATTTGTTCCGCTGCCGGACGAGTTGCCCGTGGGCGAGCCGTTGACGAATGCAGGAGCAGCAACCGCCGCTTGTTAGAACAGGCACAAAATTAATTTACGCGGTTCGGCGACGAGCCTTAGAGCATTTCAATAAATACTGTAGCCATTTGTGAGAAGGTATGATAGTCTTTGTTCATGCGAACAACCTCCCTTGATCTTCGTGAACGAATTCTCTCGGCTTACGACCGTGAAGAGGGCACGCGG
>DASRBR010000658.1:0-2571 GCA_035653495.1 Verrucomicrobiia bacterium | reverse complement strand
GACGTGCCGCTGGCGGAGAACAACCAATGAAGTGCGCACGGTGGTGGCTGGCAATTTTGCCGGGCGCATGGCTCGCGGGCTGCAGCGTCGGCCCGGACTATTCGCGTCCCTCCGCGCCCGTTCCGCCCGCTTATTCCGGCGACACCAATGAATGGAAGGTCGCTGAACCCAGCGCGCATCTGCCGCGCGGCAATTGGTGGGAAATTTTTGGCGATACCAACCTCAACCGGCTCGAGGCGCAGGCCGCCGAGGCCAATCAAAGTTTGAAAGCCAGCATTGCCGTTTTCGAGCAGGCGCGCGCGTTTGCGGATGTGAGCCGTTCCGGTTTTTTTCCGAACATCAGCGCAAACCCGGATTTCACGCGCCAGCGCAATTCCCACAGCATTTTGGGCACCGGCAGCACGCCTTTGGGCACACCGGCGACGTATAACGTTTTTTCCGTGCCGCTGGATGCCAGTTACGAAGTGGACGTCTGGGGACGCGTGCGGCGAACGGTGGAATCCGCCCGCGCCAACGCCGAAGCCAGCCGCGACGATGTTGCAACCGTGCGCCTCTCCATCCAGGCCGAAGTCGCCTCCGACTATTTCACCCTCCATGCGCTGGACGCGGAGATTTCCCTGTTGCGTTCGAGCGTGGAAGTTTTCAAAAAATCAATGGACTTGACCCGCAACCGCCGCGTGGGCGGGATCGCAACCGACCTTGATGTCGCGCAGGCCGAAACTGTTTTGAAAACGACCGAGGCGCAGTTGCCCGTGACCATCCTGCAGCGCGTTCAAGTCGAGCACGCGCTGGCAACGCTCATAGGCCAGCCTGCTTCCGTGTTCCACGAGGAGCAACGCACGCTCGATTTGCAACCGCCGATTTTACCCGCGGGAATTCCGTCCGAATTACTCGAGCGCCGTCCCGACATCGCTGCGGCGGAACGCCGGATGGCCTCGGCCAACGCGAACATCGGCGTGGCGAAAGCGGCGTTCTATCCCAAGATCACGTTGAATGGCGCGGGAGGATTCGAGAGTGTGAGCGCTGGTTCGCTTTTTTCCTGGCCGAGCCGCTTTTGGTCGCTCGGCCCGACAGTCACGTTCCCGCTGTTCACCGGCGGGCAATTGAGCGCGCAGTTGCGCGAAGCGAAGGCCGCGTATGACCAGGTTGTGGCGCAATACCGTCAAACCGTGCTCAGCGCGTTTGGCGAAGTGGAGGATAACCTGGCCGCGCAGCAGCTTTTGGTCTCGGAAAACAACGCGCAGCAGGCCGCGTTGCAGGCGGCGCAACGCACGCTCAACATCGCCAACAACCGGTACGCGGCCGGGCTGGTCACTTACCTCGAAGTGGCGACTGCTCAAAACTCGGCGCTGGATCTGGAACGCACCGAGGTGAGATTGCGCGGAGACCAACTGGTCACCACCGTCGCGTTGATCAAATCCCTCGGCGGCGGCTGGCAGGCGCCGGCGAAGGAAGCATCGCGGTAAGCTGTGCCCGCACCATCAACATTGAAACCAAAAAATCCAGCAAAAGACATCGATGCCTATCTCGCCGGCGTGAGCCCGGAACAACGCACTGCCCTGTTGCGGCTCCGAAAAACCATCCGCTTGGCTGCGCCAAAAGCTGAAGAATGCATCAACTATGGCATTCCGGCATTTCGATTGAATGGCAAATATTTGGTCGGTTTCGCCGCAGGCGCGAATTATTGCTCCTTTTATCCAGGCAGCGTGCTGAACAATTTTGGCAAGGAACTCAAGGGTTACAGCACGAGCAAGGGCACTATTCGCTTCTCACCCGACAAACCATTACCTTCCGCGCTCGTGCGCAAATTGGTTAAGGCCCGCGTTGCAAAAATGCGCTGACGGAGGTTGAAGGGAGAGCGTGCGCAGAATTGATTCTAAATTATTTGCGAACGATTTTCCGCATGATGTTCAATTCCTCTTTGATCATCGCCCAATCCACGCCCAAGGCCCAGGCGGTAAGCAAAAACATCGCGGCATAAGTGCCCACCAGTATCGCGCCATGTGTGGCGGAATCCATTGGCAAAACCATCCGCAGCCAGCCCGCCAGCCCGATTAATGCCAGGGGCAGAATGCATCCTTTGAAGGCCCAGGGGAGCCAGGCCATTTTCAAATGACGGCAAAGATAAAAGCTGGAGGCAAGCATCCCCAGAGATTGAGCCAGAACGGTCGCCATCGCAATGCCGGTCAGAGATCCCATCCGCATCGCAACGATAGACAATCCAAGGTTGACGAGGCCTGTGATCGCGCTCAGTGCGCCGATAACACGCAACCCGTTTTGACCGGCGCGCGTGGACACTTGCAAAGCGGCATCGCCGCTGGAAGTGACGGCCAGATTGAGAGCGAAGGCGAGTTGCAGCGGCAAGGCGGCGGGGAGAATCGGGTTGGCCTTGTGCATCCACCAAATTTTCATGAAAATGCTGTTGAAGGCGAGATAAGCCAGTGCCGCGCCGCAGCCGAGCAAGACCTGAAACTGGTTCAGCCGCCGCATTTCGACGCGCACGCGTTGCTGATCATGCGCGTTCGGTGATGCCAGCCATTGGGTCATCTTGGGCAGGATGACAAAGGAAGC
>DASRBR010000657.1:0-5912 GCA_035653495.1 Verrucomicrobiia bacterium | reverse complement strand
TCTTTGACATTTGAATCGGATGCGTTCTGGATGCTGGATGCACGATCCTTGATGCTGGATGGTGCAATGATTCCATACCGGCGGATTTTGCTATCCTCCATCCTCCATCCTCCATCATCGCTGGCTTTAAAAGGTTCCGGGTTAGATGGGAGCGCGGACAGCCTTGTCCGCGTGGGGGATTGTTGTAACGATGTAACCATTTAACCATGTAACCATTCCGGCCTGTGTGTCGCCTTGTGTCGGATAAATACGGCTTGGGGACGCGGAGGAGGCAAATTTTTGCACGCCTCGTTCTGCATGGTTCCGGCCCGGTGTTGCAGCTAGTTGCAGCTTGTTGCACCTGGTTGCAGCTATCAGAAAAAAATTGGAACGGGGAGGGGGCGGTTCCGGGTTCCGTGTTGGGGATTTTTGCTATCTTGTGCCTTTTCGGACGCGCAGCAGCGAGTTCCTCCTGTTTATGGGTAGGGCGCGCACTCCGTTGCGCGCCGCTCACGAGACCGTAAAACGGCGGTCAGCGGAGTGACCGCTCTACCCCCCGTTTCGCTTTGTCGCGGCTTGTCGCGGTTTGTCGCGGCTTGTCGCGGATAAAGGGCTTAAAAAAAACAAAAATTTTTGCGGCCCTTACGGCGAGCGCCATGGCCAGTTTGCGCGGATTGCGGAGTGCGGAATGCGAGACACGAATTGCACCAATTCCCACAAATGCCGAACAGGAAATCATGAACTCAGGGATAGGCAGGCCTTTGCCTTGTTCCTGATTTCGTGAGTTCCTAATTAGATTCGGACGGAGCGCGGAAGGCGGAGGAGGCGAGTTTAAGGTTTCACATTTAAAGTTTAAAGTTGCCCCTCCGGAACGCGGAATTTGACCACCGCCTGAAGGCGGGACTCCAAACACGGAGTTTAAAATTGCCCGCTCTGAAGACCCTTCGCCCACTTCGCGGTCGTCGCGCGACACTCCTGCCTGAAAACTGACGTTTTCAGCTCCAGCATCCAGCATCGAGCAACTAGCATCCAGCATCGAGTCCAAGTTGTAAGTACTTGAGGTTACGCAAAATTTCATAAAGTTGCACAAAATCCCGCGCAAAACACCCCCCTCCCCCCATGGGAGTTCAAGGTTTAAAGACTGCGCGTTAGCGCAAGGAAGAGGTGCATCCGTCCCGGTCGCGCTAAGCCAAATAATTCACTTTGCGTAAGGGCCTGAATTTAATTAAATGCGCCCATGAAATCACACATGCACATTTTGCTTACAGGCATCATCTCTTCCGCTGTCATAATGGTTGCGGGTTGCGTTGGCACATCTACCGCGGCTGAATTTGGCACCGGACCGAGTTTCAAGGGGCCGCTGGGATTGCAGCTTTACAGCTTGCGCGCGCAATTCGCCAAGGACATTCCCGGCACCATGGACATCGTCAAAAACATGGGCTTCAAATACGTTGAACTCGCCGGCACGTACAATCTTTCGCCGGCCGATTTCAAATCGCAACTCGACGCCCACGGCCTCGTCCCGATCAGCGGCCATTTCGGATACGAACAATATCGCGACCATCTCGATGATGTCGTCAGCCAGGCGGAAACGTTGGGGTTAAAATACGCCGGATGCGCATGGATACCGCACAAGGGCGATTTCGACGAAAAAACCTGCCGCGAAGCGATCGCGGTTTTCAATCATGCGGGTGAAATCCTTGCGAAGCACCACATCAAATTCTTTTATCACACGCACGGGTATGAATTTCAGCCTTATGGCGACGGCACGTTGTTCGATTTGTTGATGAAAGAAACCAATCCAAAATATGTTCATTATCAGATGGACATTTTCTGGATCGTTTTCCCCGGACAAGACCCGGCAAAACTTCTTCACAAATACGGCCATCGTTTTGAATTGATGCACTTGAAGGACATGCGCAAAGGGCTGCAAACTGGCTCATTAAGCGGCGGCACGGATGTGCGCAACGACGTGGCGCTTGGCACCGGCCAGATTGACATGGTCGCAACTCTGCGCGCTGCCAAGAAAGCGGGCGTCAAATGGTATTTCATCGAAGACGAATCACCCGATTCCGAGCAGCAGATTCCGCAAAGCATTCAGTTCCTTGAGCACGTGAAGTGGTAAGAGGTGTTTCGGGTCACGTTTCGACAAAAAAGGAGCGCACACCTTGTTGCGAGGTGTCGCTCCTATTTTTAGTTCGATCTAGCGGGCTTACCTTCCGAACATCTTGGCTACAATGAAAATGACGATGGCGCCGAACAAGCCGCCGCCAGCCAATAGATAAACCAAAGAATAGCCGATTGCGCCGAGCATGGGCACAATCCCGAGCATGGATGTGATGATCATAAGCGTGTGTGTTGACGTTTTCCAATCCTCCAAACAGATTTTTAGCTGGAATTGTGCCGCAAGAATTCCATCGGTGCTCACGTTGAATTGCAATCGCTTGCAAGCATTTGGGCCGAATGCCTCCAATGAATTCTTTGCAAATTCCAATCCAATCTACTTCCAAAGTTGCATTTTGCATGAAGATTCTGAGCAAAATCAATGCGCTGCGAACGGGCTCCGATCCAGCAAACCGGCTTTTCTGAGTTGGAGGGACGCTTGACACCGCCCTTCACTCCCTTGACAGTGTGACTTCCGTTGGTATTCTCTCGCGTTCCGTGCGAAACGGAGTGTCCAACGGGCATAAAAGCCTAAATATCCAGGCACAATCGCTGTCAGAGCATTAAGAATTTATGAAACGTCAATATCAACCGTCGAAGATTCGCCGCAAGCGGCAACACGGATTTTTGAACCGCAATTCCACCAAGAGCGGGCGTGCCACCTTGGCCAACCGCCGCCGCGTCGGCCGCAAGCGCCTGACCCCGGTCTAACACCATCGGGCGATGACGGGCGAATCCAAGCGCCTCCGGTTCGGGCGGGAAATGCGCCTGAAACAATCGCGCGATTTTGCGCGAGTGCGGCAACAGGGGCGAAGGATGGTGTGCGGTTGTTTCATTGCCAACTGGCACGTGCTTCCCCCTGGTTCAGGAATGCGACTGGGTGTCATCACCGCAAAAAAATTGGGCGGAGCCGTGGTGCGTTCACGGGCAAGGCGCTTGTTGCGGGAAGTGTTCCGGCTGCACCAGCATGATTTCGCAGAGCCAGTGGAACTTGTTTTGGTGGCGCAACGCACTATTGTGGATATGGACCTGAGGGACGTGGACGAAGCCTTCCTGGCAATGCTTCGCAAGGGCCGGTTGATGAAATCTGAGTGAATTGGGTACAACATAGTTTTGTTTTCGCGCTACGCTGTTATCAGCGGGTGGTTTCCCCCATGCTGATGGGACTGTTCGGGCCGCTTGCCCGCTGCCGTTTTGAACCAAGCTGCTCGCAATATGCGATTGAAGCCGTTCGCGTCCACGGGGCAATGAAGGGCGGCGCGCTGGCGCTTTGGCGTTTGTGCCGATGTCATCCATGGGGTGGATGCGGTGTTGATCCCGTGCCCCGTCGATTTCAAATTTTAAATCTCAAATCTCAAATTCACGCCGCCAAAGAATCTCAAATCTTAAATTTAGAATTTCAAATTGAAATCAAACAGAGCGCATGCCCTTGCGACGGCAATCACGGGTTAAAGGGATAAGTTTTTCATGGATCGCAAATCACTCACTATCCTCGTCATTTGTTTCATCCTGTTCATTCTATGGGGGACATTTACCCGGAAATTTTTCCCCGGCCAGCCGGTTCCTACTAATCAGGTTTCAAACGTCAACGTCCCCGCGAACCAGGCGCAGAGCACAAACCCAGCCACTCAAGCCGCTCCCAATCCCGTCGTCACCACCACCACCGCGCCCACGACTTCCTCCACATTTCTGGCGCATAGCGAGATTCCGGAACAGTTTCTCGTCGTGACCAACGCGAACGCCCGTTACACGTTCACCTCGCGCGGCGGCGGTTTGCAGGAAGTGGAACTGGTCGGTTATCCCGAAACCACCAGCACCGTCCGCCAAAGAAAAGGGCAAACCAATCAATGGGCAACGTTGAACGCGCCGAATGTTCCGCCGATTTTCGCGCTGCTTGGCGACGAATCCTTGCAAGGGGACAACGTTTATAAACTGACCAAGACGCCGAGCGGAGTTCATGCCGAAAAAACCTTTCCGAACGGGTTGACCGTGGTGAAAGATTTTCAGCTCAGCACGAATTTTCTCATAACCGCTTCTGTCCGGCTGGAAAACCATTCCAAACAGGAGATCACGATACCTTCCTACGATTTGTCCGCAGGCACAGCCACGCCGATGAATCCAGAGGACAGAGGTTACGGCCAGATGGTGCAATGGTTCGATGGTTCGCACGCATCACAGGTCGCGCTCAACTATTTCAATACGAATACATCCGGTCCTCTCGGCCTCTGGTCCCGCACGCCCAAGACCGAATATCTGGGCGGTAGCAACAACGTCATCTGGATCGCGCCGCAAAATCAATTTTTCGTGATGGCGACCATCCCGGAAAAACCGGCGCAAGCAGTCGTAGTCCACGCGGTGGATTTACCATCACCGCTCGAAGATATATTGAAGGAAAATCCGAATGCCATCCGCAATCCTCAAGGGTTGGAATCTGCCCTTGTTTATCCTGGATTGAGGCTCGCTCCCGGCGGTGTTGCCGCGAGCCAGTTCAATGTCTTTGCCGGCCCGAAGGAATACCAGACCCTGGCAGCATTGTCCGCCCGTTTCAACAACGACATCGACCATGTGATGAATTACGGATGGTTCGGGCCGATTTCCAAGGCGCTGCTGGTGACGATGAATTGGATCCATGATGCGATCCGCCTGCCGTACGGCTGGATCATCATTCTCATCACCGTAGTCCTCAAGGCGATTTTTTGGCCATTGACGGCGGCAAGCACGCGTTCGGCCAAGCGGATGCAAGAATTGCAACCGCAGCTCAAGGCGCTGCAGGAAAAATATAAGGACGACCCGCAAAAGCTGCCGCAGAAGCAATGGGAGTTTTACAAGAAAAACCACATCAACCCGATGGCCGGGTGCTTGCCGATGCTGCTGCAGGTGCCCGTGTTTATCGGCTTTTACTACATGTTGCGCACTTCCATCGAATTGCGCGGCGTTGCGTTTTTGTGGATAGGTGATTTGTCGAAACCGGACACGGTGGCGACGCTGCATTTGGGCGGTTGGTTCATCCCGATCAACCCGTTGCCGTTGATCATGGGCGTGACGCAGTTGATCCAGATGCGCCTGACACCAATGTCGCCCGGAATGGACGCGTCACAGCAGAAAATGATGAAATACATGCCGTTGCTCTATCTGCTCTTCATGTACAACATGTCATCCGGCCTGGTGCTTTACTGGACGGTCAGCAACGTGCTGGCTATCGTGCAAACCAAATTGACACGGACACAAATGCAACCCGCAGCCGCTGTGCCGGCAAAACCGGCCACGCCGATGGTGCCGCAGAAGAAAAAGAAGTGATTGACCGGATGACACTCCGAATCAAAACTCAATAACCAACAAATATTCGACTATGCCTGCTCAACCCAAAGACACGCTGGAAAAAATGCTGCAACTCCTCGGTTTTGACGCCAAGGTTGATGAACTTCCTATGGAGGAGGGGTTTCTGCTCGATGTGAAAACGGAGGATTCGGGCCGTTTGATTGGCCGCCAGGGTCAGACCTTGTCGGATTTGCAATACATCACCAATCGTCTGCTTTTTCAGCAGGACCAGAACGCGCTCAAGGTGATGGTCGATGTGGGCGGTTATCGTGCCCAGGCACGCGATGCGCTGGTCAAAAAGGCCAAGGAAGCCGCTGAAAAGGTGCGCCGCTGGGGTGACATTGTGGAACTGGAGCCGTTGAGCGCCTTTGATCGCCGCATCGTCCACAATGCCATCAAAGACGATCCAGACATCGAGACCCACAGCGTCGAAGTGGAAGGCACGGATAAAA
>DASRBR010000656.1:0-4248 GCA_035653495.1 Verrucomicrobiia bacterium | reverse complement strand
CCATTCCGTTGAAATGTCAGGCAAAAATCCTCCTCCGGCATTTTTAGTTGAGTGGTACAAACGAAGCCTCAAGCTGCAACGTCAACGTATTCCAGTGAGGAAGAGGGTTCGGGAATATCCTTACCGTCTTCTTTCAAGCCGGCGAGATGAAATTCGATGGCTTCCTTGATAAGTTGCACCACTTCGGCGCGCGTTTCGGCAGCGGCCACACAACCTGGCAGGTCAGGGACGTAAGCCCCGTAGCTTGTTTCACCCTTCTCTATAACAATTCCGTAACGCATTACTTTTTGAGGCCAGCTTGCTTGAGCACACTATGTTCCTTTGGGCATGTCAACGCCTGGATGGCCTGCAATCGTTACTGCACCGGGTTTTTCGTGATGGTGATACTGGCGATGACTTCCCCGCGTCCGCACAAGAAACCACCCATCATCTTCGATTAATTTGATGACCTCACGGACTTTCACCGTGCACAGTCAACTCACGTCACTCCGGGATTTCAATCAAAACTTATTTGTAGGGGCCGAAGTCTTCTTGCTGGAGACGGACAAATTTCCGATGATTGAGTGTCCTTGCTTCTTCAAGTCAATCCCAATTTCTTGCGCTTGCGGTAAATCGTCGCCTGGTCGATGCCGAGGATGTGCGCGGCTTCGGTGACGGTCGAGGTGCGCTCCAGGACTTTGCGCATGTGCAGTTCTTCGAGCTTTTCGAGCGAGATCAATGCGCCCGGCTGAAGGTCCATGTCGCCGTTTTTCGAATCGCCATCAAGGTCTCCCGGCAAATCTTCGGCGTGAAGCTCGTCGCCCTTGGCAAGAATCACGGCGCGTTCGATGGCGTTGCGCAATTCGCGCAGATTGCCCGGCCACGAATAGGCCAGCATGTGCCCGGCGGCGGAACTTGAAACTTTCGGCACACTGCGGGCGCATTGCTTGGAAAAATATTTCAAATAATGGTCGGCAAACCGCAGCAAATCGTCCTGGCGCGAGCGCAACGGCGGCATCTCGACCGAGATGACATTCAATCGAAAATAAAGGTCTTCGCGAAACGCGCCTTCGGCCATGCGTTTTTTCAGATCGCGGTTGGTCGCGGCGATGATGCGCAATTCCGCAGTGCGCGTGATGTTTTCTCCCAGCCGCTCGTATTCGCGCTCCTGCAAGAGCCGCAGCAGCTTGGGCTGGATTTCCATCGGGAGATCGCCTATCTCGTCCAAAAACAAAGTTCCGCCCGCAGCCGCCTTGACCTTGCCCCAATGGTCCTTGATCGCGCCGGTGAACGCTCCCTTGACGTGGCCGAACAGCTCGCTTTCCAGCAATTCTTTCGAAAGACTCGGACAACTCACCGTCACAAACGGCTTGTCGGCAAGATGACTTTGTTCGTGAACGGCCCGCGCAAGCACGCTTTTGCCGGTGCCGCTTTCGCCGGTGATCAGGATGGACGCCGGCGTCTTGGCGGCGCGCGACAGTACTTCCATGATTTGCCGCATGCTGGGACTGGCAAAATCGAGCAGCAACTCGGGATTTTGTGATTTGGTTTCCTTAACTTCCTGCTCAAGGCGCTCGATGTTCTGGCTCATCTGGTTGAACCGGTTCAGGCGCGCCAGAACGGTGTGCATCTGTTCGCGGGTGAAGGGCTTTTCCAGAAAATCCAGCGCACCGCGGCGCATTGCTTCAACGGCCGTTTTGACGGTCCCTTGCGCGGTGAACATCACGACCGGAAGGTTGGGCTGGGTTTTGAGCATTTGGTCGAGGACATCGAGACCGTTTTCCCGGCCGAGATTGACGTCAAGCAGCACGGCGTCGAATTTGTCGTCCTTCAGCGTGTTCAGCGCGGCTTCGCCGTTGGCTGCCGGTTGTGCGTAGTGGCCTTCGTCCTCAACCAGCAGGCAGGTCGCGTCGCGGAAGGTCTTATCATCATCAACGATTAGAAAATCCATCGTTCGTTAGCTTTGAGTTTACAGAAAAATGGCCGTGCTGCAAGGCGGCATTCGGCTCAGATGGGGTGAATACCTGCTTGAACCGTGCCAAACGAAACCCCCTGCTGGCGTGGTGTTTGGAGAGAAAAAACCATGCAGATTGCGAGCTTTCGTCAAAAAAATCTCGCATTTTGCAAGGGCCTGCCACCAACTCAGAGCCTCATCAAAAGCGTTGGCATCAAAAATTAACGCAGCCGGAGCGGCGGACAGCCTGTCCGGCACAGCCTTGGCGGAGGTGAGCCTTGTCCGCGCCAAACCGAATCCTCATCAAAGGCGTTGACATCGCGGCACGCTTTGGCCAACGATGTTTCAATAGCTCATTATTCTATGAAATTGATTTACCGCAAGTTGGCCTTGCTGCTCGCCATAGCTTCAGTCTCCTTTTATTTCGCCCCGTTCCAATCCGTTCGCGCCGATGAAGGCGAAAAGATCAAGGCCCTCATCATTGACGGCCAGAACAATCACAACTGGCGACAAACCACGCCCCTCCTCAAGGCCGCGCTGGAAAGTTCCGGCCTGTTTACCGTGAACGTCGCCACCAGTCCGGCGGATCACCAACCGATGGACAGCTTCAAACCCGAATTCAAGAAATACAAAGTCATCATCTCGAATTACAACGGCGCTGACTGGCCGGCGGACACCAAAAAAGCTTTTGAAGAATACATGGCGGATGGCGGCGGGTTCGTGAGCGTTCACGCGGCGGACAACGCCATGCCCGGCTGGCACGAATATCAAAAAATGATTGGCGTGGGTGGTTGGGGCGGGCGCAGTCTGGCCTCAGGCCCGATGCTTCGCTGGCGCGACGGCAAGGTGGTGCGGGACACGACCGGTTTCGGCGGCGGCACACACGGCGCGCGTTTTTCATGGGAAGTCGAAACCCGCGATCCGGAGCATCCCATCATGAAAGGTTTGCCGGAAAAGTGGCTGCACACGCCCGATGAACTTTACGCCACGCTCGTGGGCCCCGCGGAAAATGTGACCGTCCTCGCCACGGCCAAGTCCGATGTTACTCAACAGAACGAGCCGATCTTGATGACCATCACCTACGGCAAGGGCCGCATCTTCCACACCACGATGGGACACGATGAGACTTCCATAAAGGACGTGGGCTTCGTGACGACATTGAATCGGGGCGCTGAATGGGCCGCCACCGGCAACGTCACGCAAAAAATTCCGGATAATTTCCCGACTGCCGACCACACCAGCATCTGGAACCCGCCGGCAAATTGATCAACGCTCGCCCGGCGTCCAAAACCATCCGAGCGCGGACCACTCTTTGAACCAATCGCCGATTGGCAGTGCTGGCCCGGTTGTTGGCAACGTTTGCAACGCTTGTTCGAGTGACGCGCCGTTCTGAATCGCGAGCAACAGATCGTATTGTGGCCCTTGCAGGCGTTTGTAATAGACGACGTTATTGTAGCGATGCACGGCAATGCGAGTCGTTCTCTGTTCAGGGATGCGGATTTTGCGCGCGGTTGAATGGCTTTCATCACCCGCAATGGCATTGCTGGCTTCGCCGCGCAACCGCGCATTTTCGCGCAGCTTGATTAGAAAATTATCGAGCGGCCAGCCCAGTTCGAGCAAGGTGATGTGCGGCTGCAATCGCAAATAAATTTGCGCGGCATCGCGGCCTTCCAAATCAGCGGCTGTGACGGGCGGCTTGGCGGCGGTGTCGAACGCCTCGATGTGCGCCCACTCCAAACGCGCCATTTGCAGCGCAAGTTCCTGCTTCGAACCGGTCCAGCGCGGCTCGTCTCCAATGAAATCAATCAAGTGCGAGCCCAGATTGCGCAAAGTAAAACTCCGCGATGGATGATTGGATAGATACGCCACAGCCAAATCGCGAAATCGTTTCAGGCCCAGCAAGGCGCAGACGCCGCAAAAATCTTCGGCGAAACAATCCATCACGCGCAGCCAGTATTGCCGGTTGTAAATCTCCAATCGCTCGAAGGACGTGAGCCGGTCGTTGGGCTTGATGAAACTTGCGGCGACTTGTTTGGCGGACCGACCATCGCTCCATTCCGCGCGCATGCGTTCCGACGCGCTCAACGGCCGCATCACCGCCTGCGCCATCAAACGTTGCAATGCGCGCAGTTCGGCGAGTGTCTGGCGCTTACCGCGGCGCGGTTTCAAGCTGCGCGATGAATTGATTGGCCTTGAGCGCTTCATGATGGACTTCGTCAAACGACGGAATGTGCGCGTCCCATTCGAGCAGCGTCGCCGTGCGACCCGCCAGCCGCGCCGCGTGCGCATACAATTTCCACACCGGCTCGATCACG
>DASRBR010000655.1:0-4695 GCA_035653495.1 Verrucomicrobiia bacterium | reverse complement strand
GATCTTTCGAGATTTCGGGCCCATCAGAAAGCTTTCAATAATCAATCGGCTCTGCAATCAAATCATAATCGGTGTGGCCGATGATTTTGACGCGGGCGAATTCGCCAAATGGCAAATGGCCGCGCACATAAACGCGACCGTCAATGTCCGGCGCATCTGCTTCGCCGCGCGCGACGAGATAACGTCCCTTCAATTGCCCAAGATGCTCGTCCTGGCGGCGAATCAATCCATGTTCCCATGAGCTGATGTTCGCGTTGCGCAATTCCTTCGCGCTGGCTTCGCCCTCAACCAACACTTCCATTTCTCGTCCGACAAACGATTCCGATACCGCGCGCGCCACCTTCAATTGCGCGGCCATCGCGAGGTCGCGCCGTTTTTGTTTCACTTTATCGGGGATTTGCCCGGCCATGTTGCCCGCGCGCGTGCCTTCCTCTTGCGAATACGTGAACACGCCCATGCGCTCGAATTGGGTTTCACGAATGAAATCGAGCAGCGTCTGAAAATACGCTTCCGTCTCGCCTGGGAAACCGACAATGAACGTCGTGCGCAACGCGATGCCGGGAATGCCGGCGCGGATGCGGGCGATGAGGTCCACAATGTATTGCTGCGAGGTCTCGCGGCGCATCCGTTCGAGCATATTTTCGTGGATGTGCTGCAGCGGCATGTCCACGTAACGCGCGACTTTCGGGCATTCGGCAATGGTGCGGATTAATTCATCGGTCCAATGCGCGGGATGCGTGTAAAGCAGGCGGATCCAAAACTTGCCCGGCAACGCATTCAATTCGCGCAGCAAACTGCACAGGGTGGTGGCATCGGCGGGAAGCGATTTGGCGGCGCAATTAAATTTTTCCGGCGATGCGATGTTGCGGCTGTGGTTCGCACGCAAGTCGAGGCCGTAATAGGTCGAATCTTGCGAGATGAGGTTCAGTTCCTTGACACCATCGGCAAGCAACTGCTTCGCTTCGCGGACGATGTCCGATTGTTGCCGGCTGCGATGCGAGCCGCGCATGCGCGGGATGATGCAAAAGCTGCACGGATGATTGCAACCCTCGGCAATCTTGACGTAGGCAAAATGTTTAGGCGTCAGGCGAAAGCGCGGCGTGGCGAAGTCTGGGATGAACGTGGGCCGAGAGTTGACGTTTAGGAGGGGAAGCGCTTGCGCGTCTGACATAGGACGAATAGGACCTAGGGGACTTGGTGCAGTTTTCTCCTCGTGCTCATGGCCGTGTTGAGCGTGAGCCTTATCCGCTTCCGCAAATTTTCCCACGATGGCCTTTTTCCGGGACTTTAAAACTTCAACTTGAAACTTGGAACTCGCCGCCGCGAGTCTTTGCTCGCGGTGGCGCAGCGCCTGTTGCACGATGTCCGTCACTTGCGCGACCTGGTCAATGCCCATGAAGGCGTCCACTTCGGGCAGAAGTTTGGGAAGTTCCTCTCGGAAACGTTGCGGCAAACAACCAGAAACGATCAATCCCTGACCGCGATGGTGCGCCTCGCGCAACTCAGCCGATTGCAGGATGGCATCCACGCTTTCCTCCTGCGCGGAATCGATGAACGAGCAAGTGTTGACGATCACCACGTCAGCCTGCGTGGCATCATTGGTGATTTCCACACCGCCTTTCATGAGCGAACCGAGCATGATTTCGGCGTCCACCAAATTCTTGGCGCAGCCAAGCGAAATCAAGCCAACCCGCACCGGGCGTTTGTCATTTTTGTTCATTCCAGAACGGACAACTTAACGAAGGGTGTGTGGCTGCGCAACTTTTGAAAAGGAGCACCGGCCACGTAAACGTGGCAAGCTTCCGGCCCGACACAAAAATCAATACGCCGCACCTTCATGGTAGGCGCGCCCGCTACGATATAGCTCCAGGAATTTTTCAGTGCGGTTCGCAATGCTCATTTTATTTGCACCGAGCGCGAGGTCCCGCGCCTTTGTTGCCGTGGCCACCGCATTCGTGAAATCGCCCGCTTCGGCATACGCTGCGGCCAGCGTGCCAAGGAGGAGCGCTTCGTTGTTGTGGGTCGCCTCGCAGGCGCGCTTTGCCAGTTGCACCGCTTCGACGCCGTTGCGCAAATGCGGGTCCTCATTTACCGCGCGGATCCACGCAAGGTTGTTCAAGACCCCGATGGAATCGGGGTTCAACGCCAATGCCGATTCATAATGCTGGACGGCGGCGGCGAAGTCTCTCTTTCGCGCGCAGATGACCCCCATCTGGCTTTCCGAAATGGAATCGGACGGGTCTATTTTGACCGCACTGGAAAATTGCTCGAACGCCTCGTCAAGACGGCCTTGCAAGAAAAGCGCGCGGCCAAGTTTTTGATACGTGACCGCCTTGGGCCTCAATCGGGCCGCTTCGGAAAGGTGCTCGACGGCTTCGTCAAGTTTCCCGGTTTCGAGACAGGCGAGCCCGAGAAAATAGTGCGCCTGAAAGTAATCGGGTTTGTAATCCAGTGAGATTCTCGCATAATTGATCGCCTCATCGAATTTTCCCGCACGCCCCGCTTCATCAGCAAGCAACGCGTAGGCCACGTAATTTTTGTCCGTCACTTTGCGCGCATGCTCGGCCAGCGTGAAGCTGTCCCTCCAGTATTGAAGCTGGATGGTTGTCATCGCGACGCATGCCACAAGCGCGGTGATTGCTGCGCAATTTAAGATGAGGCGCGATGATTTCCATTGTTCCCAAAGCTGCGCTGCTCCCCATACGGTTGCGATGAATAATCCGATGGCCGGGAAATAGGTGTAACGGTCCGCCATCGCCTGGTCGCCGACCTGCAAGATGCCGATCACTGGGACAAGCGTCCCCAAAAACCAGAACCAGCCCACGGCAAAATACGATGCATTCCTCAAAGCTCGCAGTGCCACGAAAGAAATCAGGAGAATCACCGCCAATGCCGCCAAAACATGACTCATTGTCGGCGCGCCGGTGTGCGGATAAAAAAACGCGAGCTTTGCCGGCCAGAACAGCATTTTCACGTAATTGAGATAGGCAACCAGTGCATGTTCCAGTCGCAGCAGCAGCGAAAGTTTCGTATTCAGTTTCATCGCCCCGCTTGCCGATTGTGCCGCGACGGTGAACCAGCAGGAAACAATCACGAGCAGGAAAAAAGGAACCTTCTCCATGACGAGATGGCCAATCCCCTGCTTCGCCCTTGTGGACTCCTCGCCCTTTCCAGAATCCGAAATTCTTTCCAGCGGCCAGAAATCGAGCAAGAGCAGGACAAAGGGCAAAGTCACCAGCATCGGCTTTGAAAGCAGTGACAACGCGAACAATAAAAAAGTTAGCGCGTAGTAAATTCTGGATTTGTTTTTCCGAGGCTCTCTTGCGTAAGAAACATATGTGAGCAGGGCCAACAATCCCCAAAACGTGCTCAAGACGTCCTTGCGCTCGGCCACCCATGCGACCGATTCCACGTGCGCCGGATGGCAGGCGAATAACGCCGCCACAATACAGCTCGGCCACCGCGCTCCCGTCATTCGAAGCAAAACCAAAAACAACAGCACCGCATTGAACGCATGAAAAAGAATATTTGTGAAATGAGGACCGGCGGGGTTCAATCCATAAATCTGGCAATCCAGCATGTGCGAAATCCATGTCAGCGGATGCCAGTTGCTCGAGTGATAAGTCTGGAACGCCCAGGAAATTCCCTTCCACGAAATGCCTGCCTGCACGTTCGGGTTCGAAGTCACGTATTCGTTGTCATCATAATCAACGAATTTGAAGGACCTCGCCGGCCAGTACAAAGCCAGCGTGATCGCGGCCAACAAAACACAAATCAAAAGTGTGCGTTTATTCGACATTGAAAAAATTTGCGTACATTCAAGATTTGTTGATGCAATCGGGCATCCAAACCCTTTTTCACATCGGGTTGAGGCTTCGCCTCACCACCCGGAAACATTTCCGCCCGCCCGCGGGTCGGCTGAGCCAACGAATTCTTTGCCGTCGGCGCTGCTCGCGACGATTTGCGAGACGGACATCGCGCCCGATTGTTTGATCTTGTGACCGCGTTGGGCGAGCGCGTCCTGGATTTGAGTTGGCAACGTTTTTTCAACCAGCAATTCGTCCGGACGCCATTGATGATGAATGCGAGGCGCGACATTGGCTTGCTGCGGGCTCATGCCGAGGTCAAGCATATCCACAAGTTCCAGCAAAACGGTCGTGATGATTTTCGGCCCGCCCGCAGCTCCGAGCGCAATGATGGGCTTGCCATTCTTGAAAACAATCGTCGGACTCATGCTGGAAAGCGGGCGTTTGCCGGGCGCGACAGAATTTGCTTCCGCGCCAATGAGGCCGAACGCATTCGGCACGCCGGGTTGCACGGAAAAATCGTCCATCTCATCGTTCATCACCACGCCCGTGCCGGGAATCACCACTTTTGAGCCGAAGCTCGTATTGATTGTCGCCGTGCAGGCGACCCAATTGCCCTCCGCGTCCGCGCAGGAAAAATGGGTGGTGTGCTTTTTAAAAACGTCGCTTTGCCGATCCGGCGGCTCGCCGTGCGAGGGCACGTCAATCGCATGTTCCAAATTTATTTTTTCGGCAAGCGTGGCGGCGTATTCCTTGGAAACCAAACCGCGCGGGACCTTTGCTTGATCGGGATCGCCCAGCCAGTAAGCGCGATCGGCGAATGCCAGCTTCATCGCTTCGGCGATGACATGCAGGCGCGTGGCTTCATCCATTTTTTGCAGATCGAAAT
>DASRBR010000654.1:0-5503 GCA_035653495.1 Verrucomicrobiia bacterium | reverse complement strand
GGGATTGTGATGCACATAATTCAGTGTTGCCCAAAAATGCCTGTCCGAACGCATCGCGCGCTCGACGGCGCGAAAGAAAACTTTCCGCCCGCGAGTATTTTCCTCACCGTTCCAACGGTAGGAAGTGCGGCCGTGAAATTGTCCCAGCGCGCTCAGCAAGGGTTTCACTTCCGGTGTCTCGACAAGAACATGATAATGATTTGGCAGCACACACCACGCAAAAGTTCGGCTGGCAAAATTGGAAAGCAGTTCCAATAAGTCCCGCGAAAAACAGTCCATGCGTTCCAAACTGTGACCGATATGATGTTGATGCTCGAAACAGGCGGCGGATATCAGAAATCGCCAGTGGCCAAAATTTGGCCGGTGCGGTGGTGAGTGCCATGGATACCTTCGTTCCTTTCGCCACGCCATTAATTCAGCGCGTTGTTTATCGTTCAATCGCCGCCAAAGATAACGAGGTTGCGACATGGGGATAATTTTAATGAACGTCGAACGGGAAGTAACCAAAATTTTGCCAACAAGCTGGAAAAAGGCGCATCATTGCGATTTTCGAGTTCGGAGTTCCGCCTTTAGGCGGTTCTTGGAATGCGTAAATGCAACGCGCGCAGTTGCCTTTTGGGAGGTTGCGACATGGGGATAAATTCAATGAACGTCGGACGGGAAGGAACGAAAATTTTGCCAACAAGCTGGAAAAAGGCGCATCATTGCGATTTCCGCGTTTGGAGTCCCGCCTTCAGGCGGCCTGAATTGTTTTCCGCTTTGTGCCGCCTAAAGGCGGAACTCCAAACACGGATGGGTTCGCGCGCCCTCATTGACCTGATTGCAACGCAGCCGAGCATAGAGAGCCGCTTCGACGTATGAAAACGTACAAATGGGTATTCCGTGTTCGGAGTCCCGCCTTCAGGCGGTTCTTGGAATGCGTAAATGCAAAAGCGCGCAGTTTTGCCTTTCAGGAGGTTGCGACATGGGGATAAATTCAATGAACGTCGAACGGGAAGTAACCAAAATTTTGCCAACAAGCCACAAAAAGGCGCATCATTGCGATTTCCGCGTTTGGAGTTTCTCCTTCAGGCGGGCTGAATTGTTCTTGGGTTTCTACCGCCTAAAGGCGGAACTCCAAACACGGATGGGCTCGCGCGCCCTCATTGACCTGATTGCAACCCTGAGCTTTGCGACTCAAGCTCTTCGAGGTTGGCACAAAAAAATTAGGCAAATCGTGGAATCTCTAGAATATCCTTCTTGCAAAGAAGGAGGGGCGTTGTGAGTTCATTCAAGGAACAGAAAAGCGTTATTCGCGCCACCGTCCGCGCGGAACTCAAAAAAATGTCCGACGCGGAACGCTCGGCGGCTTCGGCGCAAATCTGTTCGCGTCTGGAAGAACAGGAACTTTGGCGGAAGGCGCACTCCATTCTTTTTTATGCGCCGGTGGCAGATGAACCGGACATCTGGCAGTTGGTGGTGGATTCATTGGCCGCGGGCAAGGATGTTTTGCTGCCGCGTTTCGAGGCGGAACACGGCCATTACTCGGCGTGTCTAATTCGTGATGCAGTGAAGGATGTTCGGATAGGCCGCTTTGGAATCCGTGAGCCGAGTGAAAAATGTGTTACAATTGCGTTAAACCGTCTGGACTTGATACTGGTGCCTGGGATAGCCTTTGACCTGGATAGGCGCAGGCTCGGGAGGGGCAAAGGGTTTTATGACCGCTTGCTTGCCGTCCTTGAAGGACCGACGTGTGGAGTCGCGTTTGATCAACAGATTGTCAGCCAGATTCCCGTCGAGCCGCATGACATGCAGTTAAATTGCATCCTGACGCCGACCCGCTGGCAATGCAGCAACAGCCCGCGAGCGGCATTGAAATGACATTTTTGGCCAATATTGGAATGGAGAGCGTTGGCTTTATCATCGCCGGCGCCGCGTTGTGCTATGCGTTTTTATGGTGGAAAGAACGCAACACGAGAAAGCTGCAGTCGCTCGAGGCGCAATCCATCCTGGAAAAAGCCCGGCACGAGGCCGAGACAATCATCCGCGATTCGCGCCTGGCGGCCAATGAAGAAGCCCTCAAGATTCGCGAGCAAACCGAGCAATCCTTCGCCGCGCGACGGCAGGAACGCGCCGAATTGGAACAACGCTTGAGCGAGCGCGAATCGCTCATCAACAAGCAACTGGAAAAGCTCGTCCAATCGGAAAAGAGTTTGCAGGAACAAAAGGCCGCGTTGCGCGAGCAGGCCACCGCGCTGGACGCCAAACAGGCGGAATTGGACAAGCTCACCCGCGTTCGCCGCGAGCAGTTGGAAACGATGTCGCATCTCACTGAAAAAGACGCGCGCTCGCAATTTTTGAAGGAGATCGAGCAGGAAGCATTGCGCGACGCCAGTGAACTTTCGCGCCACATCGTTGACGACGCGAAAACGCGGGCGGAAGAAAAGGCGCGGCAGATCATCAGCGTCGCAATCCAGCGTTACGCGGGCGAACACACTTTCGAGACCACAACGGCGACCATTGCTCTTCAAGGCGAAGACATGAAAGGCCGCATCATTGGCCGAGATGGGCGCAACATCCGCGCTTTCGAAGCAGCGACGGGAATTACCGTGCTGATTGATGACACGCCGAATGCGGTGGTGTTGTCCGGGTTCGATCCGGTGCGGCGCGAGATTGCGCGCGAAGCGATGACGCGGTTGATTTTGGACGGGCGCATCCATCCCACGCGCATCGAGGAAGTGGTCACGAAAGTCAGCCAGGAAATGGATGAGACGATCATCCGACTTGGTGAAGAAGCGGTGCGCAAGACCGGTTTGCCGGCGTTGCATCCGGAAATCATCAAGCTGCTTGGCCGTCTGCATTTTCGGCATAGCTATTCGCAAAACGTGCTCGATCACTCGGTTGAGGTCGCGCATCTGATGGGCATGATGGCGGCTGAACTGGGCGTTGATCCGGTTTTAGCCAAACGCGCCGGGTTGCTGCACGACATCGGCAAGGCCATTCATCATGAAGTCGAGGGGCCGCATGCGATTGTCGGCGCGGATTTCATCAAGCGTTACGGCGAACCGGACCCGGTGGTCAACGGCGTCGCATCGCATCACAACGATGTCGCGCCGATCGGGCCATTGGGCGTGCTGGTCAGCGCCGCCGATGCCATCAGCGCATCGCGTCCAGGCGCGCGTTCGGAAACGATGGCGACTTACATCAAGCGCATCGAAGATTTGGAAAAGATCGCGTGCTCATTTACTGGCGTGGAGAAATGTTTTGCGGTGCAGGCCGGCCGCGAACTTCGCGTGATGGTGAGGCCGGAAATGATCAACGATGAACAGGCTTACGCGCTGGCGAGAAACATCGCTTTGAAAATCGAGGAAGGGCTGCAATATCCGGGCCAGATCAAGATCACCGTCATCCGCGAAACCCGCTGCATGGAGGTGGCGAAGTAAATACCCAAAGACCCAATCACCCAAGTACCCAAAGAAATCTCAAATCCCAATTTCCAAAAACGTGAATAGCCCGGCCTGCAAATATAAATCGAATTTTTGGGTACTTGGGTCTTTGGGTGGTTGGGTACTTAATGCGGCTGGGTCATCATGCTGGGCAACGAGCCGTTCTGCCAGCCTTCCGGCGAGTTCCATGGTTTGGAGGAGACATTTTCCGGTTCGTCACCGGGCGTGCCACATCCGAACCCGCCCAGCCCAACTCCCAAAAGAACTACCAGAAGCCAAACACGTGGATTGAGAATGAATTCACGGACTTTCATTTTAATAAAGAACCTGGTCGCCTTCCATGATTTCGCCGAGCTTCCAGCCGGGCATCACGTTGGCGATGGAGCGGTCCTGCTGGACGCTCTTGACCTGGACCTTGGCGATCAGCTTGCCGTTGCGATTGATGAGCAGGCGGCCGTTTTCGAGAACGCCCTGTTGCGAGCCGATGTCCAGCACGACAAATTCATAGCGAGGGTCTGCCACGAGAACCTTGCCCTTGAGACCCAGCGGCAGTTTCACCTCGGGTTCGCGCCCGGTCAGGAAGTCGTTCTCAGCCTGCAAATCCTTCACCTTCTTCGAAAGAATCTTCTTCTCTTCCGCAATGGCATCGCGCTCTTCGGTGACTGTTTTCAACGAAGCCAACGTAGCCTTGATGTTCTTAAGTGGAATGCCCAACGCATTCCATGCAGCCAGTTCATTCTGCGCGGCATCCCGTTCGGCGGTGGTTTTCTTCAAGTTTTCAGTGAGGCTGGTGTTGCGCTTGGTGAGGTCTTCGTTGTCAGCTTGAAGTTTGTCGCGTTCACCGGTCATGGCCACGAGGGCGGCGTTGGTTGCATCCAATTTGGTCTGGGTGTCCTTGGCCAATTTTTCGAATTTACGGTGCAAGGCCGTTTCGGTGTCAGCGGTGTGGTGATAATCATCCCGCTGCTTGATCGTTGTAGTGATTTTATCCTTTACATAAACGAGGTTCACCACCCCTGCTGCAAGCCCAAACAAAATGGCGACAACTAACGCAATTCGAATCAACTTCATGGCACAAATCTATTGGTTACTGCGCAAGCCTAGACGCAGCGCCAGCCGGTGTCAACGCCCGTTTAATGATTCCTTTTGCTGCTATCAGCGCCTCTTCTGGCGGCCTCGCAATCATTCGCATCCGCTTGCTTCCCGGCGGCCAACCGCATACCCTCCTCGCTCAATGCGCCCGACAAAATCGTTGTTGTTTCGCGTTTTGAAATCATTGGCTTTGCTGCTTGCGTTGGTTCAATTACCTCACGTTCTCCACGCTGGCAACGTTGTTACCATCAATTCCGATAACGTGCTTGTGCTCAATGGCGAAAGGGTGTTTCCCATCGGCTTCACCCTTGGCCCTCCGCCCGGCGCAAAAGCGCCGAATGGCAAGGAAGGGTTGCGGGAATTGGCCGACGCGGGCGGGTTGTTTATGCGCACCGGCCCCAGCGGCCACGATTGGACCGAACAGACTTTCGCTGACGAACAACAGTGGGAAGATGCCGCCGCGCGTTGCGGAATGTATTGCTGGGTCTTCCTGCGAGAGCTGGCTTCGGTTACCAATTCGGAATGCGAAGCCAAGCTGCGCCGTGTCGTCAATCAGTTCAAAGATCATCCGGGCATGGGCATCTGGAAAGGCGCGGACGAACCGCAATGGGGCAAGGTGAAGGTCGAACCTCTCATTCGCGGTTATAACATCGTTCGCGAGCTTGATCCCAACCATCCGTTTGTGACCATGCAAGCGCCGCGCGGCACGGTAAAGGCACTTCGGCCTTACAACGCGACCTGCGACGTCACCGGCATGGACATTTATCCCATCGGTTATCCGCCGGGAAAAGATTCGCTTCTGCCAAACAAGGACCTCAACATGGTCGGCGATTACACGCGCATGATGATGGATGTCACCGAGGGAAAAAAGCCGGTCTGGATGGTCTTGCAGATCGCCTGGAGCGGCGTTGTCCAACCCGGCAAAACGTTGCGCTTCCCAACTTTTCCCGAAGAACGTTTCATGACCTACGAAGCCATCATTAACG
>DASRBR010000653.1:0-6855 GCA_035653495.1 Verrucomicrobiia bacterium | reverse complement strand
GCGCCGCCCAAAAATTCTGTCAAGCAACTCGAGTTTACGCCAGTTCCGGACGTTACATAGGGCGAAGATAACCGGTTCATGGAATGGCGTTTCACCCACGCGATTCTTTACTGCAGCGTATGTGCCGCTGGCGGAAGGAGGCGGGCGTCCGCTCTTCACCTTGACGGCGGGAGATTTCTTGAATTGCGCTCGAATACAATATTGTGAAGCCATTCTTCTTACGTTACCCTCCGTAAAACAATCGAAAGGAAACCATGAAAATCGCGACTATAATAATCCGAACGCTGCTCGGACTGGCCTTTGTCGTCTTCGGGCTGAATATGTTTTTAAATTTCATCCCCAAGCCCCCCATGCCGTCAGGGCATGCGGGCGAGTTCATGACGGCGTTGTTTGCCAGTCATTACATTTACGTGATTGGCGCATTTCAACTGGTCGGGGGATTTTTGCTGCTCATCGGGCGTTGGGTCCCGCTCGGACTGGCGCTGCTCTGGCCGGTGATCGTGAACATTTTGTGCTTTCACATTTTCCTGAATAAGGAGGGTCTCCCGATAGCCATTGTGGTCGCCGTGCTGGGATTATTCCTGGTATGGAGTTATCGCGCTTCTTTTGCAGGTGTGTTCAAACCATAAGAAAGTGGCGCAAAAAACAGGCCGGTGATGTTCACCGGCCTGTTTTGTTTTTAAACGTTTTTACCTTGTATTATTGAGGGACGCCGCTACCAAAGATGTGCAGGTTGCCATCTTCGCCGCGATAATAAATCATACCGTTCGATCCAATGTAATAGGTTTGCCCGTTGAGACCGATCACAGTGCCGGTAATGACAGGTTGAGTTCCATTGGCGGTAAACTGAGTTCCATTTGTGCCGAAACCATTTGTGCCGAAACGGTCACGATCTCGATCACGATCCCGGTCGCGGTCTCTGCGATGATGGCGGACGTCATCTGCGTCGTTATCGTTTACGAACGCGTTCGTTCCCGAACCGCCCACCGCCACGCCCTGGCCATTGGAGTTGACCGCGACGTTGCCGCCGGTTTGGGCCTGAGTTTGCCCTTGCGAGTTGACTACTTGCCCTTGCGAGTTAACTGTGCCGGGCCCGGTCGTAACAGTGCCTGCTGCGCCAAAGGTAGTTCCGGTAGGTGGAATCACTTTTTGAGCGGGTGGCACAAAACGACCGAACGAAACAAGAGTTCCATTCGCGCCCATGTAATACATGTAACCATCGGCGCTGATGAAATACTGCTTGCCGCCGGCACCGAAAACCGAGCCTATGACTCGTGGCGGTTGTGTGGGAGTGGTTGCAAAAGTTTGAATCATCGGGCTGCCGGCGGTTCCGGTGAAAAGCGGAACCTGTTGACCATTCACCGTGCCATTAGCCGTTGTTCCGCCTGTGCTGCCCGTCAATGCCGCGCCGCCAGTCAACGGCGCAACGCCCGGTTGAGTAGCCTGCCCGGTGGGTGGAGTGCTGTTGGGTGCAGTCGTTGGCGTTCCACCGGCAGTACCGGACGCGTTAACAGAAGAGCCGGATGAAGAAGCACCGGACGAAATTACTGAGTTTTGCTGCGATCCGCTGGCATTGCCAGTTGCGCCAGCGTTCCCAGTTGTTCCTGAAGTCCCGGGAGTGCCGGGAGCAGTGCCAGTTGATGTGTTGATTCCTCCTCCTGCTGCCGCTCCACTGGTGCTGCCGGAGGCCCCAGCCGAAGCCGCGACGTGCGCGGAGGGTGCGCCAATGCACAGTGGGGTCGATACACCAGTAAGAAGTGCGACAAGAAGGACCGCGTGTTTTTTGTTGTTAAAATACTTCATAAAAAAACCTAGCCCGCCGAGAAATTGTGTAAAGGGGTCGTTCCGGGGGAATATTACCCATGGCGTAAATCACGACTTATGGTATCCGAAAATGAAACAAAGCCGGCCTATTGACCGGCTTTGTTTCGAACAAGCTTCTAAGTTTGATTATTCCGGAACGCCTCCACCGACCATGTGAAGATGGCCGTCGCCAGCCCGATAATAAACGTAGCCATTTGAGCCGAGATAATAAATCTGGCCGTCATTGCCAATGAGCTTTCCGGTAATGCGAAAACGGTTCCGATCGTCTTCCTCACTTTCGCGCCTTTCGCGTTCCCGCTGAGCAGCCTCCCGCTGGTATTCGGCATCTACGGTTTCTTTAAGCCGACGATGTTCATCTTCCAAAACCTGTTGATGCGCCGCATCATTGTCCGGCGTTGTGGGCGCGGCAGTCGTTCCGGGTGGAACTGTTGTATTGTCAGGAGCAACTGGCGCAGCAGGAGCGACGGTCCCGGTGTCAGGATTTCCGGTGTCAGGATTTCCCGGAATGACGGTATCCGGCGTGACGGTCATCCCGTAAAGATTGTCATTTGGATTGTGCCGTTGAAAACGGCCAAAGCGTTTAAAATGTCCATCATGCTCGCGGGAATACATGTAACCATCGGCGCTGATGTAATACATGACTCCGTTCTCACCCGAAACTGTTCCGATGATTTGTGGTGGTTCTGCTGGCTTTTGCGAGTAACTCTGGATGGCAGGGCCGTGATCGGTTCCGCGATAAACAGGGTACTTCTGGTTCTGGTTATAGTTCGTTGTTCCATTAATTGTAGTGTCACTGGAGACATGACCCTGGCTGGAAGGCGCTGGCGTTGTAACCGTGCCGCCGGGCGCAACAGCCGTGCCGCTCTGGCCATCTGAAGTTGTTGGTGCCGCACTTTGGCGGCTCTGAATGGTTGTGTTCGTTCCCGGGAGGGCCGGATTGCCTGGCGAATTTGGATTTTGTGGCGTGGTCTGGCTGGTGCCTGTGGTTGCGTTATCGCTCGAAGCATTTATTCCTCCAGAGGCAGAGCCGCTGCTGGTTGCCGTGCCGCTTGAAGTGGCTCCGCGTGGTTGAGGCGCGCCGAAGCTCGTTTGGATGAATGCGCCAGTTGCGATTGCCACAAGAATGACCGTGATTTTTTTATTTGTGAAATTCCTCATGTAAAAACCGTAGCCCGCCCTTCATGCAAGTAAAGGAAGCGCAACATGGGGACATTCCCCATTTCGAAAATCTCCGCTTCCTGAGCCGAATTCTTTAAGGCTGGCCGGTTGAGCCCGGCGGCGGTGGCAAAGGCGCACCCGTCGGAGAGCGTCCGACGGGAGGGGAGGACGGTGTCACCGTTGGTGGTGCGCCCCGAGTGGCTGCGCCTGTCGGCGTTCGGCTTATTCCTGGTGATGTCGGTGATGCGGACGGCGGCGTGACTGCTGGTGGAGCGGTTTGCGAAGGTGCGCCGGCAGGCGGCGGAGCTGCTCCCGGCGACGTTGGCGATGCCGAAGGCGGCGTCACAACGGGGGGTGTTCCCGAATTGGGAGCGGTGCTCGAAGGCGGAACGGTGTTTGGACTTCTTGGCACACCGGAAGAAGGCGGGGTCAATGGCGGCGACGTTGGCGTGCCGCCGGGGGAAACTGGCGTTCCCCCGGGTGACCCTGGCTGAACACCGGGAGCCACGGGCGTCGCACCGGGAGACCTTGGAGTTGTGCCGGGGGCGACAGGAGTTCCGCCGGGCGTGGCGGGCGTGTTGCCGGGCGCCTGGGCAAGACAAATCAAAGTCGAGGCGGCGGTGAATATCGCAGTGACGGCGGTTTTTTTGAAATTCAATTTCCTCATGTGAAAACGTACGACCGTATGGCGTGCAATTAAAGGGAAGGGAAACGGAATTATTCCCCATTGCGTTTCGAGGAAACCACTCGCGGAAGAAACTAGTCCGTTCGCCTTTGGCGTAGTTTATCCAGGCCAACTGCGAGAATGATGATCATGCCGATCAGAATTTCCTGCATGTAAGTGGGCAGTCCCATTTGATTCGATCCATTGCGCAAGACCGCCATGATAAGCGCGCCGATCATTGACCCCAAAATGCTCCCGGTCCCGCCGTTCAGACTCGCGCCGCCAATCACCACCGCGGCGATGATGTCCAGTTCCAGCCCGATGGCGGTGGTTGGGTCGCCTTCCGTCAGGCGCGACAATTGCATCAATCCAGACAAGCCGAAAAAGAGGCCGGCAATGGAATAGATGAAAACCTTTTGCCACTGCACCCGTATGCCGCAAAGGCGCGCGGCGGCTTCATTCGAACCGATCGCAAAAATGTAACGGCCAAAAACGGTGCGGCGCATCACCACGGACATCACTATAGCCAGGCCCACAGTGATCCATACGCCCGGCGGCAACGGAAAAAAATGATCGGGATCGTTCTGGGCCATTAGCAGGTTGATCGAACTGTCGGGCGCGTTGATGATCTGGCTTCCGGCGAGCCACTTGGCCCCGCCGCGCGCGATGCCCATCATTCCCAGCGTCACGATGAATGGCATCATGCGAAACCCCGCTATCATCGCGCCGTCAATTACTCCCAGCAGTCCGCCGGCAAGGATGGTCAGCAATGCGATGACGAACGGTGGAAAGAACGCAGCCCAATGACTTGCGCCCGGGCGAAAATGCCAGTCGAGCAATGCCGCGCCGACAACGCTCGTCAATGCCACGACTGACCCAACACTTAAATCAATCCCGCCGCTGATGATGATCATCGTCATTCCCAGTGAGCCGATGGCCACCGTGACAGTTTGGACAAAGATAATCTTGAAATTGGCGCCGGTAAAAAAATAAGGGCGCACACTCGGCATCGCGCAAAAAAATCCAATCACCAGCGCCAGACCGATGAAAGGGCCGAAGACGGTTAGAAGCTGCCGCGGTTTGAAAGCGCGCCTCGGCGCGACCGCCGCAGGAGACGCTTTAATGGGCTCTTGGACGGTGTTCATGAGGCTGCGAATCGGAAATGAAGGCGGAGTCCCGGCGCTAGTTGAGATACTCGGCAATGGGAGGACTCAACTGGGCCTTCATCTCCGGCTCATCCATGTTTTCTTTTGTTATGAGATGGACACCCGTATCAATCCGCTTCTCAACCTTTTCGCCGCGCAAATAATCCACCAGCGTGACCACGCCCAGATAACCCATGCGCAACGGGTCCTGGACGACCAACCCCTGCAAATCACCGTTTCTCAAATCGATCACTTCCTGCTCGCCGGAATCGAACCCGATCATCTTCACCTTCCCGCCCGCCTTGCCGATGTCCTTCAGCGCCTTGGTCATCCCTACGGTTGAACCTTCATTCGGCGCGAAAATGCCATTCACTTCGCGGCCAAAACGGTTCAGCAAATTCTGCGAGGCTTGATACGCCGTCTCGCGCGTCGCACCGGCGTATTGATCGGAAGAAATGATTTTGATGCCGGGAAATTTGGACTTGAGCGTGTCGAGAAAACCGGCTTCACGCGCTTCGGTGCTGGCCGAGCCGACCGCATAACGCAACAGGATCACATTGCCCTTGCCCCCCAGAAGTTCGCCCATTTTTTCGCCGGCCATCACCCCGCCTTTATAGTTGTCCGTCGCGACGAAGCTCACGATTTTGTCGGTCTTCAAGGCTGAATCGAAGACAACCACTGGAACTTTCGCGCGAACGGCATTCACGACCGGCGCAACCAACGCGTGGGAATCCAATGGCGCCAGCAGGATGCCGCTGACCCCGCGCGTCATGAAATTTTCGACCACTTGGATTTGCATGTCGCGGTCGTCTTCGCGCAACGGCCCTTTCCAGATGATTTCCACATGGATGCCCTTGCCGTTCAATTCGCGCTCGGCTTTGACAGCCCCTGCATGCACCGAGCGCCAAAATTCGTGGGTGGTTCCTTTGGGGATGACAGCAATTGTGTAGGTTTTGTCCTCTGCCAGCGAAAGTTGCGCGATTCCCAGCGCAAGCATGATTGGAAGCAGCCAACGGTAGAATGGGCTCATGCCGAGAAATTTAGGAAAGAGCAGAAGGCCTTTCAATCATTTAAACCGTGCATTCTTTGGGCACCAATCTATGGGGAAAGAACGAAATAAAAAATGGGGGCATCACTCCAAAAAATAGTTGACTGGTCGGTCTAGTATGCTATTTTGTATCGAGATAACGGACACGGAAATGGCGAAAGACGAAAAGATGCAATCTTTTTCAAACATAATTTGTAATCCTTTGTCTTACAATTACGGGGCGTTCCCGTTCTTGCACTTCGTGGAAGGAGAAGCCGGTAAACGTCTCTGGAATAACATTTTGTGGTTCGCCGTAAATTAGAAATAGTTGACTGGTCGTTCCATCGCAGCCGGAGCGGTGGTTATTCTGAAATCGTAAATCGCTTAAAACTAACTTAACCAAACAATTGACAGGAGATTTTTGTGAAAAAGAAACATGCTATCAAGAAACGCATCACGACACCCAAGCTGGTGAAGCGTGGGCGTCCGCGCAGTCGCTTTAAATTTGAGCCGGGCGAGCCAAAGAAGCCGGTCGTGAAGCTTTCCGAACCCGAGGAAGAAGTCGAGGAGACCGAGGCGCCGCCGGGGGCTTTCGTTCCCCGCGACACGGAAACCGATACGGCAGAACGCGAGCGCAACCCGTACGATGGGAACACGGCCTTCAATCTTTATCTGCGCGAGGTTGGCCAGACGAAACTGCTGACCATCGCCGAGGAAAATGCCCTGGCCGCGCGCATCAAAAAGGGCGACAAAAAAGCCCGCGAACAGATGATCAAGGCCAATCTGCGCCTCGTCGTCAAAATCGCGCGCGAGTACGAGGATTACGGCATGCCGTTGCTGGACCTCATCAATGAGGGCAACATGGGGTTGATGAAGGCCGTTGAACGTTTCGATCCCGCCAAGGGCGCGAAACTTTCGACTTACAGCGCCTGGTGGATCAAACAGGCCATCAAACGCGCATTGGCCAATCAATCCAAGACCATCCGTTTGCCAGTGCACGTGGTGGACAAGTTGTTCCACATGCGCCAGGCCGCGGT
>DASRBR010000652.1:0-8503 GCA_035653495.1 Verrucomicrobiia bacterium | reverse complement strand
TGGAAAACCTCGACGACATCCACTGCTGAAATCAGGTGCCGCGCCTCCTCCGGCGAATGTCCTTCCTTCGTCAAACGATCCATCGTCGCGCGAACTTCCGGAGGGTTGTTGTTTTGAATCTGTTTGTCCACCATTTCTGAAATGCCTTGGACGAACGCAATCGTGTCGAATCGTCCGGAGATTCCAAAGTCCCATTCGATCTGGCATTGTTCACAGACCGCGAACGTCCGAGATTCATGGTTATTTTTAAGTTCTTTGACAATCAACGGCCACTTTTCGCATTTGGGGCAGCTAAGTGTCAAAAGGGTCCACATACCGCGATTTTTGCTGAAACGGGCATCCAAGATGCCAATCGTAACCAGACCCGCTATCGGGAGCAGAGTAATTCCCCATAGGCCAATCCATCGAGCCGCCGTGAAGCAGATAACCATCACAGCGACCCATATCCCCATCAACTTGAGGACGTGTACAATCCGGGGACGCGCGAGGCCTTTTAGAGAACGGCGTTCCATAACTCTTGCCTGACCATATCATTTCCCGCGCGGCAACACGCGACAAACATGCACTCCATCGCCTATCGGCAGCAAAACGGATTGCACGCGTTTGTCGCGCGCGAGCTTGCGATTCAATCGGTCAAGCGCGCGGCCATCGGTGTTCGTGATTCGGCGTCGCCCATCCAACCGGCCGCCCCAAAGCATGTTGTCGAACAGGATCAATCCGTTCGCGCGCATTCGCGGCAGCACTGCTTCGTAATAAGACTCGTAACCGGTCTTGTCGGCGTCGATGAACGCAAAATCAAATTTTCGTTCGCGTCCGAGTTTTTTGAGCGATTCCAACGCCGGCCCGAGTCGCAACTCAATTTTCTTTTCAACGCCGGCGCGTTTCCAATATTTCCGCGCGATGCGTGTCCATTCGTCGCTCATGTCCAGGCAGAGAAGTCTGCCTTGCGCCAACAAGCCGCGCGCGATGCAAATGGAGCTGTAGCCGGTGAACGTGCCGATCTCGATGGCTTCACGCGAGCCGATCGCCGCGACCAGCAGCGTCATGAACGTGCCCTGGTCCTGGCCGATCTGCATCATCGCGATTTCGCCCAGCGCTTCGGTTTCGGCGCGAAGGGAATCGAGGACGGGATCGCGCGCATTGCTTCGGCAATCGCAAAGGTAAGCGTAGATGCGTTCGTTCAGCTCGGGAAATCTTGGTTTCGGTTTGGATGGCCGCGCGCGTTTGGATTTCATTGGAATTTCGGATTGGCCCGAAGGTTACAGAACCAATCCGCTTTCCTCAACTTGATTAAATGGAGGAAGAACCAGCGTAGCTGTCACGAGAGGAACAAGTCAGTATTTTTGCAAATTATTTACGATCTCGATCAAAATGTCGATCGCCAGCGAAGAGAGCAGGACATAAAGGGCGATGCTCACTATTTGATTCCGAATCCGGCGCGCTGGCAATTCATCAGAGCGAAAATTGGCGAAAGAGAGCCCGTTCAACCAAACGAGACCGAACACAATGAGCACGACACCGACGTACGTGGCGATGCCTGAAACATCATAAACCAGCGAATAAAACGAGATGCCATGCCCGATGCCATATTCACGAACCGTGTTGCTGCACCATTGGAGCCAGGGACCAATCAAGTTCGATACTGCATAATACCCCGGTGTCATCGCAGCTGCACAGGCGATTAACATCCCCAATGCAGCAGCGATTCCGCGAGACACATTCGTTGAGATGGTCGAGCCAAAGACCACCAGGCTGAAAACCACAATATACAGGAGCGACCAAAAAAGCAGTTCGAATCCGTTTCCATACAAAAGGTTGAAAGCCATTTCACCGGGCTGCGGCGGACCAAAAACGACTTGATGTCCCCCAAGCAGCACGACTCCCGGGAAAATGACTCCGAGCAAAACAGAGGTCGAAAATGCCACGAGCATTTTCACGAACCACTGTTTGTGCGGCGAAACCGGCTGGGTCAATTGCCAGGCAATGACGCCCATGTTTCGTTCCTCGCTCACGCTTACCAGGCCAGTCAGGACCGGCATTCCTAAGAGGCATAGAACAGCCACCGTCGCCACCATGACCAGGAAAAGTTCGGATCGGTGCAGAACCCAAGCCGCTGTTGCTACCAACTGGACGACGATACCGATGGCCATCAGGACGAACGCCGGCCGTTGCAGACGCAATTCCTTTCGGAACAAACTCACAAGCGGCCGTGAATAGCCGGGCGTCAACCAGCCGAAATATCGCGCCAAAGGCCGTTCCATAAAACCCGGAAGGCTCAGTTCCTGCGATTGCGAATCAATCAACTGAAGTTCCAGGAATGCGCGGTATCCCATCCTGTAAACTGAAATGCAGTAGCCAAGGACCGCAATGCCGATCAGGAACCAGAAGACAACCAGATGTTTTTCGCTTAGAAGGTCGAGGAATAATCTTTCATGCCCAACCAGCGTGCTCAGCGACCAATCAATCAACATCAGGACCAGAACGAGCCCGTAAGGGACCACGATCGTGAACGCCATCGCGCCCAAAACATTTTTGCAGATTAATGACGCGGCAGGCGCTGAACAAAATGCCACCAGCGGAATCAGGAAGAGAACGACGAGTGCACCCAGACCGGAGTGCGCGCCAATTCTTCCTTCTCCCCGCACCAGAAAGATGAGATTCAATATCAGCACGATGAAACTGACAAATAATTCAAGCGCAAGTTCCCGCATTTTGTCCAACCAAAGCTGCCGGCGCGGCGCCGGTTGCGACAGAAGCAACAGCATCGTCCGGGAATGAAATTCGTTCCCGAAAATGCTCGCCGCCATCAGCACCGCGCCGACTGCATAGGCCATCGTCACCACCCCCCAGGCGTCACTGCCGTTAAAAATAAGCGCGCATAAAATCGTTGCCGCAATGGTCGCGAGAAAACTGCCGCGCAACGAGCGGCGTTCCTTTTGCAAAATCGCGTTCATAAGGACTCTTGTTTCAAAACTGCAGCTTCCAATTCCTCAGGCTGACCGTTCGCGTGCTTGATAAATCGCCTCTTTCCCAAAAAATAAAACCATAGACACAGGGCAGCCGTGTTGAACCAAAAACACCAGACCAGCAGGTTGGGATGCGTCCAGGGCATGGTGGTGTAGCCGCGCGAATCGGCATTCCAGCCGTAAACCGAAACGACCACGATGCACCCCAGCAACTTCATCCAAGATTCCGTGAAAACCGTAAATACAACGGCGGCCACTGAACTGCGAGTCCGCATCCGGAACCAGGGCGGAACAGCAAGCGCAGGAAACAGCGACCCGAATGCCAGGGCGACCGCTACCCAATCCCGCTCGCCGCTCAATTCGAGTAGCAGCGTGGAAAATATTATCCAGGCAACAAAAAGCAGCCCGGCCAAAGAAATCATACGTTCGCGCCAGACGGCTTCAAGATTTTGCGGGTGTTCACTTCGGTCGTGTTTACGACTCTCCCCAAAAGCGACGGCAACAAGAATCGAGCATGCGATGAAAAACAATCCGAGTGCGACTCGCCTTCCATCATCTGAACGCCAAAATAAAATCGCCGGCAGCGGCAGGAGCACGCACCAAATCCACGCTGGCAATATAGGTTTTAATTCTTTCTTGAATGATTGCGCGTTCATGCTGATTTCAATCCCCACTCCATCTGTATTCGTAACCTTCCGGCGGATTTTGCTGCCAGGCTTCCGCATGTGTGTTGGTCGGAAAATACATCTTGATGTAACTGGCATGGCCATCCGCAAAGCTGACCGCGTTCATTGAGTTCAAAAACCGATAATCGCCTGCCGCCTTTTGCGGTTTGTGCCAGGAAAACGGAGTCAACGCCGCGGCTTCCAAAATCAACAATGTCTTTGAAGGGTCGTGGATGGAACTCAGCCGCTTTCCGGCGATGCCCGGATAATTTGTTCCATTCCGGTTCCCGCCATTGAATGCATAGCTCGTGAAGTCCGTGAACGATTGTTCGCAAAGGCCTAAATGATGATAATTTCCAGGACCGTTGCCCGCAGACCAATAAAAGGTGTCGTTCGGACAGGCGAAAAGCTTTTCGGCTGGCGATGATTGGCCTTGGTAGCCCGCGTAGCTTTTTACATATTTTTTGTAGAGTTGATAATCCGTTGTGCCTCTCGCCGCTCCGTACGGCAACACAATGGCGTCCTGATTGTCTTCCGCATACATCTCGGTGGCGAGATTGATCTGGCGCAGATTGTTCAGGCATTTTGTTACTTTCGAACCATCGCCCTTATGGAAGATCGGCATGAGCAGCGCGGCCAGAACCGCAATGATGGCGATGACCAACAACAATTCGATCAGGGTGAAACCCGTTTGCTTTGCGACCCGGCCAATTTGGAAGCTCTTGGACATAACCAGTCTCACTTCAACGCCGCCACAAAGATTTCTTCGAGTGTCAGTGCTTCGCTCGTCACCGATTCGGGGCGCAATGCTTTCAATTGTTCCAGAACTTTTTCCGAGCCGCCGTTGACCGTCAGTTCGAGTTCGCGTCCGTCGCGCCGCACATGCCGTGCATCAGGAAAATTCATTTGCGGGGCCGCGCCGGGAAAGCGCGCGCGGATTTTTTTGTAACGCGAACGGGCTTCGTCAGCTTCGAGCGTCAATGCCGCGTGGCCATTTTCAATGATGGTGAATTCGTCGATCAGACCTTCAAATTCGGTGATCAAATGCGTTGAGACGAAAACCGTGCGTTTGCCGGGGTCAGCCTCCTGATAAGCGCCGATGACGGTCTGGATGAATTCGCGGCGGACGATGGGATCCAGCCCGGAGGTCGGTTCGTCGAGCACGAGCAATTCCGGCTCGGCGCAGATGGCGCCGATGAGCGCGAGTTGCGTTTTTTGGCCTTTGGAAAGCGCGTTCACTTTTTTCGTCGAATCGAGATTGAACTGGTCAAGCAGTTCGCCTTCGCTCCTGCGGTTCCATTTCTGGCGGAAGGAGGCAAGATAATCGAGCGTGTCGCGCACGGTCATCCATGGGTAGAACGCAACGTAATCGGGCACATACGCGAGCCGCGATTTGATGGCAACTTCGTCCTTGCGCGGGTCCATCCCAAAAACGCGCACGGTGCCGGACGTGGGCCGAAGCAGGTTCAACAGGCATTTGATGGTGGTGGTCTTGCCCGCGCCGTTGCGCCCGAAAAATCCGTAACATTTTCCCGCGCCCACCCGCAGGCTGAGGTCGTTGACAGCGTCTGTGTGGCCGTATTTGCGCACAAGATGCTCAATTTCGATGATGGCAGTTTCAGTGTTCATAACTCAGCTTGATTTGATTCTGCAGATTGAGCCGCATCGCCCGCACCCGCGATGTGTCCTATTCCATAAAATTTCCTGGCTTCGGGGCCGCCGAGAGAACGGAAAACGCCTGCCGAACCGGCGATAAATGCAAGCGTCATGCACTCGGCATAAATTTTTCCCCACCATGGAGCGGGTCCGCCATTGCCTCGCAGATGGGCGAATGGGATCATCACCAGAACCCCGGCAAACCAAATCGAAAAGATCACGGTGATGACGCGGGCTCCCCACCAGGCCCAGCGATGCGCCAGCACCTGGCCATAAAACAACAAGAGCGCGGGCACAAAAAGAATCGAAGTCCAATAAAAAACCCGCCCATTTTGACGCAGAAAGCCGTCACTGAACTCCAACACACAAAACACCACGAACAAACCGTTGCCCAAAAGCGCCATCCTCACTCCCGGTGGCAAGGCAGTACTCAGACGCAGCTCACGGCGATTACGACTGATGGCAATGAGACCGAACAAAATCAAACATGGGCCGACCGCTGCGACCAGCCACTGTTGCTGCGTCAGCCCGCCACGCTCCATCCTCGCAGCGATGGCAGGAACAAGCCACGCCGCACCCCATGCAACAGCCAGCAAGCTGCTCATGACGGCCACTCGACTGATAGCCAAATTGTTTCTAGGCTGCATTTTCTTCGCTCTTTTGTGTGAAATGCTCCAGGCGCTCCTTCACCAGCGCCAGAAATTCCTCCTGTTTCACCTGCAAATGATGCGCCTGCACGATGGCGGCATCGATTTCGTCGGCCAGCATTTTCTGCCGGACCTGTTTCTTGAGCGGTGAGTTGTTTGCGGAAACGAAACAGCCCTTTCCCGCAACGGTCTGGATGACGCCCTGGTTTTCGAGTTCGGCGTAGGCCTTGGAAACAGTGTTACGATTGATGCGCAACTGCTCGGCGAGAGGGCGGATCGATGGCAGCAGCTCGCCCGCCTGCAACACGCCCGAAGCCGTCGCGGACTTGATCTGGTCCACGAGCTGGAGATAAACCGGCTTGCCTGACTTGAAATTAAGCTGGATGAACATGCCTCTTAATTACTGTCATAGGACAATATGACAGTCGGGCAAAGCTGTCAACAGATTTTTTTACCAAGGCATGCGATGGGGTGCATCTCATCAACACTGTTCTGAGTGGGGACTGGAAAGTCCCCAGAACCCGCAGACAAGAATGTCTGCGCTACGTGGCGCAGGTTTTCCAGCCTGCGGGTTCAGGCGACTTTCCAGTCGCCTGCCCATGTTCAATGAGATGCAATCTTTTTAGTAACTGTGTCGAGATTCACTCCGCGCAAGATTCCGGCTTTGTTTGGATACCATTTAAATTTTGTGAACAAGTTGGAAACAATTTGCGCTTGTCATTTTCGCTTTTCCTTTGAACCATCGCGCATCTATGGCGCACACCAGCGAATGTGGCGGTCTCAGGAAGGCGGGAACGGGCATCGAAGGGTTTGACTTTATCACCGGCGGCGGCTTGCCCGAAGGACGAACGACATTGATTTCCGGAGGGCCCGGGAGCGGCAAGACAGTGTTCGCGTTGCAAACGTTGCTGGCGGGCGTCCGCCGCGGCGAGGCCGGGGTGTTCGTCACCTTTCAGGAAAGCCCGCGGCAAATCATGGAAAACGCAGCCTCCTGCGGCTGGAACCTCGCGTCGCTGGAAAAGGACAAGCTGGTCATCCTCGATTCGCGCATACGGCCGAATGTTTTTAAGGCCATCGAACTTTACTTCAATGGCATGCTGGCGGGCATTCGACTCGTCGCCGCCGAGATGCAGGCGAAAAATATTGTGTTCGATTCGGTGGACGCGCTGTTCTCGTTGCTCGGCCATGGTCGAAGCGAGCGCCAGGAAATTTTTCGGTTGCGCGATTGGCTGGTCGAAAGCGGCCTCACGGCCATTATCACCGCGCAGGTGGACCGCGATGACGTGGTGTCCTCGCAACGGCATGGATTTCTGGAGTTCGCCGCCGATTGCGTGGTGAGCCTGCACCAAAATTTGGCCGGTACGGAGCCGGCGCGCAGTTTGCGCATGGTGAAATATCGCGGGTCAGGATTTGTCGAGCGTGAAATTTCGTTTTGCATCGGCTCTTCGGGAATCAAAATCGCCGGTGAAATTGCCAAACCGAACAAGCCCAAAGCGACCTCGAAACTCCAGCGGGAAATCGCCGCCAACCAGGCAGCATTCCAGGCCCGCATCCGCTCGCTCACGCATCAGCTCGAGATAAAACAGGCTGAACTGGATTTCTTGCGGGATGGGAAAGGCAAAACTCCATTGCCGTTGCGCGTTGATGGAGCGGTCCAAAAGCCGCGGAAAAATCTTCGGAACACGTTGAAGAAATCACCGCGCCGGACTGCTTGATGCTTTGCCGGCCGATGTTGACTAATCCAAAAATTTCACCTTCACGCCGCCTTCCTTGGGCTTGGTAAAATTATCGAGCAGATTGGAGTTGGCCGCGGGTTGTGCCGGTTTGTCAGCAGCCTCTTTTGGATCGTTTCCTGGTTTCAAGGCAGAACGCAACGCGCCTTCAACGAGCTGGGCGCAATGAATTTTCATCGGGGGCAACGGACCAAGTTCGCCGGCCAGATCCTCGGTTTTCATCGCGAGCGCTTCATCCGCAGTCTTGCCGCGGATCAATTCCGTCGCCAGGCTCGCAACGGCAATCGCAGTTTCGCAGCCAAACGATTGGAACGTGGCGCGGTCAATGACCTTCTTCCCATTTTCCTCCTTGAACTTGACCCACATCCGCAGCATCTCGCCGCATTCGGAATTGCCGACCGTGCCGACGGTGTCCGCGCCAGCCATTTCGCCCATGTTTTGCGGGTTCTGCAATGCCTGCTGGATGCGTTTCTGCAAATCGTCTGTCATATGTCAATTTAAAATTTACAATATACGATTTACGCGATTTTGGAAATATCGGCGCTTCGGAATTATTCGCGTCCCAGCTTTTCAGTCATACTAAATAACGGAAGGCGATTTACGTTTGGATCGTTTCGATTCCATGCGCGCGTAAATCGTAGATCGTAAATTGTAAATTCCTAAGCCAATTGATAGCGCCGGATTTTCGCATCGACTTCGCGCGCCCAGGCATCAATGCCGCCGCGCAAGCAACGCACGCGCTCAAAACCGTGTCCGGCAAAATACGCCGCGGCATCCAGGCCCATCTTTCCCATGTGGTCCACAATCACGAATTCCTCATTGCGCGGCCAATGGGC
>DASRBR010000651.1:0-2241 GCA_035653495.1 Verrucomicrobiia bacterium | reverse complement strand
AGGCAAGGAAGCGGGCGACAGTGTAAAAATTCTTGATGATTTGGCCCCTGATGGCCGAGCACGGAAAATCACTACCTTCGCAGACAACCTTGTCATTCCCATCGGCGTCTTGCCGCTTTCCCCTTCTCTGGCTCATTTGGGGGGAGAAAGGGGGAGGCCCCAGGAGGCGTTGGTATTTAGCATTCCGTCGATTTACCGGCTTGGGGACAGCAAAGGCTGCGGGCGCGCCGACAGCCGGGAAGTGCTGTACAGCGAATATGGCCAGCGCGACACGCACGGCCTGACAGGTTCGTTCACCTGGGGCTTCGACGGCTGGGTCTACGCGGTCCACGGTTTCTCAAACGACTCGACGGTCAAGGCCAGGGACGGCAGTTCGATCACCATGAACTCCGGCAATACTTACCGTATGCGGCCGGACGGCAGCCACATTGAATATTTCACCCACGGCCAAGTTAATCCTTACGGTCTGTCCTTCGACCCGCTCGGCAATCTCTATTCGGCCGATTGCCATACTCAACCGATCTATCAGCTGCTGCGTGGCGCTTGGTATCCGAGTTTCGGCAAAGGACACGACGGTCTCGGTTTCGGCCCGGAGATGTTCACTGGCTACACCGAATCGACGGCCGTGGCCGGCATCGCCTACTACGCTGCGGACAATTATCCACCGCCCTGGCGCGACTGTGCTTACGTCGGCGATGTCGTTAGCCGGCGCATCAACCAGTTCGCCCTCGAATGGCACGGCTCCAGTCCCAAAGGGATACTCAAGCGCTTCCTTGAGTCGGAGGATCCGTGGTTCCGTCCGGTCCATATTCAGCTTGGCCCGGACGGGGCGCTGTACGTCGCCGATTTTTACAATCGCATCATCGGCCATTACGAAGTGCCGCTCGACCATCCCGGCCGTGACCGCGAGCGTGGGCGCATCTGGCGCATCGTTTATCGCGGGACCAATTCGCACGCCAAGATTTTCCCGCCGCAGCATTATGACATTTCGCGCGCTTCCACGCGCAGGCTCATCAAGGAACTGGGCGACCAGAACTTCACCATCCGCATGCTCGCGATGAACGAGCTGACTGACCGCATCGGCCCATCGTGCACAAATGCCATCAAAAAAATGCTCCGCAATCCCAAGTCGGGCATTTACCAAAAAATCCATGGTATGTGGGTGCTGTATCGGTTCAATGCGCTCGACCCGAAATTCATCGAAGCGGCGGCGCACGACAGGGAACGCGCCTTGCGTGTCCATGCGATGCGGATTTTGTCCGAAACTCCGAAGCTTTCGGAAAGCCAGCATGCGCTGTTGGTGAATGCGCTTTATGATCCGGACGGATTGGTCGAGCGTTGCGCCGCCGACGCGCTGGGGCGTCATCCGGAATTGCGCAACATCCGTCCGCTGCTGGACGCGCGGCATTGGGCGCCGTCCGTTGACACGCATTTGATGCATGTCATCCGCATGGCATTGCGCGACCAGTTGTTGATCGACACGAATTATGAGCAATTGCCGCTGACGCATTGGAGCAAACTGGACGAGCAAGCCATTGCGGACGTTTCGTTGGGCGCGCCGACGGCCGAGTCGGCAAAATTTTTGCTGCATCATCTGCAAAATTATCCGGAAAACCGCGAAGTTTCCTCCAACGATCTGCAGCACATCGCTCGTTATCTGCCGGAATCCGAGGCCGGTGGCCTGGTGGATTTCGTTCGCAAGCAGTTCAGCAATGACTTCGATTTTCAATTGACGCTGTTCCTTTCCATCGAGCAGGGCACGGAGCAACGTGGCGACAAAGCAGGTGAACGTTTGAGCGAATGGGGCGCAGACATCGCCAAACGGCTGGCGGAATCCTATGACAAGGAAGAACACGCGTGGCACAACACGCCTGTGGAAGGCAGCACTGACACGGAAAATCCGTGGACTTTGCAGCCGCGTGATTCCGCCGATGGCAACAAGGCGTCGCCGTTTATCAGCAGCCTCCCCGAAGGCGAGAAGCTGACCGGTGTTCTTCGTTCGCGTTCGTTCGAAGCGCCGCCGAAATTGACTTTCTGGGTGGCCGGCCATGACGGCCCGCCGGACAAGCCCGCCCAGAAAAAAAATGTGGTGCGTTTGCGTGATGCAGACACAGGCGAAGTGCTGAAGGAAAGTTTTGCTCCGCGAAACGACACGGCGCAAAAAGTTGAATGGGACCTGAGCGCGCCCGCCGAGCATCATCAAAAGGTGTATTTGGAAATCACCGATGGTGACAACGGCGG
>DASRBR010000650.1:0-2949 GCA_035653495.1 Verrucomicrobiia bacterium | reverse complement strand
GTTTATCTCACGCGATTGGAAAACGACCTGGTGGAACTGCTCAGCGCCAGCATTGACGGCACGCTCGACAAGATTCAACTTAACTGGAGCAAGATGGCTTCGGTATGCGTCGTGATGGCGTCCGCAGGTTATCCCGGCGCGTATGCAAGGGGAAAACCTATTACCGGTTTGACCGAAGCCGGGCAAATGGCCAATACCAAAGTTTTTCACGCCGGAACTGCGCGCGCCGGAAATCAAATCGTGACCAATGGCGGACGCGTCCTTGGCGTCACGGCATGGGGCGAAACTTTGAAAGTCGCGCAAGCCGGAGCTTACGCTGCTTTGGGCAAAATCCATTTCGAAGGAGCACATTTTCGTGGGGACATTGCGGACAAGGCTGTGCAACGATAAGAGGGTTGTCCGGTGCAACGACGAAACTATTTAGGCTCTGCCGGATCATTTCGGCGGCAAAATGTTGCTTGTCGAAAAATGGACAGCGCCTTTTGGCCGACTTGCCCTGGCAGCACGATGCCCATCAATACACCCTCATTCAAGGTTCCCTTCTCGATTTGTTTGTCCGCCAATGAAACCCAGATGGTGCCCCAATAATCGCTGCGCCCATTGAGATTTTGCGCACCTGTATTTAGGCTGAGCTTGTTAAAGAACGCCTCGTATTGGATGACGGCACATTTTTTGCCGTTCATCTGAGACACACCCACCCAGGTGAGGGTCGGTTTCCGATTGGAAAAATTCCCGCCAGGCAGCGCGAAATCGGACGGTCCCAATTCCAAAGGTTCGTTGAGTTTCAGTTTGTCAAAATATTTCCGGGCGAAAAGTTCAAACATACCGGCATCCCAGACCAGGGTTTTGGTTTGCATGCTATTCTCGGGAAAACCGGCGAAGAAGCTGTTTTGAAATTTGCCAGGGGTGGCGGGGTCGTAGGAAAAATCCTCCATGTACTTTTGCAATGCGCCTTCCGGGCGGCAGCGGGGTCTTTCGTTTCCGCGATGCGCACATTGTTCCAGCACGTCGAACATTGGCGTTGGCAAATGGGTTATTGGGCTTTCCGAGGCCGCGGAGTGCAGGCTAATTCGCAAGAGCTTGCGGATTATGAACATCTTCAAACTGGAGTTCCCGGCCTCTAGGGCGGCATATTTGGAGATTAATTATATAACAAAGCGGCAGAGGGCTGCCGCACTCCAAAACCTGGCGGAGGGCTTGGATGCGCATCGATGGCGCGCAAGCGTCTTGGAGTGCGCCAGTCCTCTGGCGCTTTAAGATAAACGCAGGGAGCCTTAAGATGTTTTAAGGCGGACGAGGCCGTCCGCTCCCATTTGATTGCAACGACAAATCAAAATCTCTGGTAAGAGCCACAGATTACACCGATTCCACAGATTAATTCTGTGAAATCAGTGCATTCTGTGGCATGGTCATCTCCTTCGTTCTAGTCGAAGCGGTCTCCCGCTTTTTCAACGGGCTTGACCGGAGTGCATTCTTGGCGCAACAATGGCGTTCCTTGGCAGGCATTTGTGGCCTGCAAAGATTCAATTCGACGGCTCGCAATTTAGACGCGATATTGCCGCGAAGGCGCTGCAGTGAACAGGGTTTCCCCCCGGGCAGGCCGCAAACAATATTTATGAAATTCTTTAGCAAAATGATTTTAGGCGCGGCAGTGTTGGCGCTCCTGGCGCTGCCCATGGCGGGTCGCGCGGATGTGAACACGAATGATACCCCCGATTTCAAGGAAGTTTATGATTTGATACGCTCGCATCTGGCGGGTGAAAGCGAATCGGAATTGAACCGCGATGCGGTGCAAGGGCTTTTGCAACAGCTTCATGCCAAAGTCTCGCTGGTCAACAGCGAGAGCGCGCCGCAACAGACATCCCACGCGCTGGTGCTCCAAAAATCGGCCTTGTATGACGGGCCGGTCGGTTATCTGCGGGTGGGACGCGTGGGCGAGGGGCTTGCAAACCAGCTCTCCAGCGCCGTCCAGGGTTTGGAGGCGAGCAATCATCTCAAGGGGTTGGTGATCGATTTGCGTTATGCCGACGGCCATGATTACGAGCAGGCGGTCGCGGTGGCGAGTTTGTTTGTGAACAAGGAAATGCCGCTTTTGGATTGGGGCCATGGCGTTGTGCAATCCAAGCCAAATTCCGACCCCATCACGCTGCCGGTTGCGGTATTGATCAATCAGCAGACAGCCGGCGCGGCCGAGGCGCTGGCGGCGATGCTGCGCCAGGAAGACCGCGCGGTATTGATTGGTTCGAACACTGCCGGTGAAGCCACGATGACCCAGGAATTTCCCTTGAAAGACGGCAGATATCTGCGAATCGCAACCGCATCCGTGAAGCTGGGCAACGGCGAAACGCTTGCCAATGGCGTTGCGCCGGATATCTCCGTGCCGGTCAGGCCCGAAGCCGAACGCGCTTATTATCAGGACCCATTCAAGGAATTGCCCTCATCAGCCGGTCTCATTGCGAGCCTGGTTGGAGAAAGCGCGATGAATCCTACCAACGGCGCAATCACCCATCCCCGGCAAATCAATGAGGCGGAACTGATCCGCGAACGTAAAGCGAATCCGGGCGCGGAGTTGGACGGCTCGCTCGCGCCAACCACCGACGCCCAGGCGACTGCGGAAAAGCCGGTCATCCACGACCCTGTGTTGGGGCGCGGATTGGATTTGGTGAAGGGAATTTCGGTCATGCGCCATACCCATTCCTGATTTGGCGGTTGACGATTTTTGCACGCCGCCCCAATTTGATTGACACTGTAATTGCAGCATGAAAACAGTCCTCTTCGTTTGCACCGGAAATGTCTGCCGCAGTCCCATGGCGGAAGGCATTTTCCGTCATGCAATGAAAGGACGGCGTGACATCCAGGTACTCTCGGCGGGAATTGGCGCGATGGACGGCCAGCCGGCCAGCCCGTATGCCGTGCAGGCGGTGCGTGAGTTGGGGATTGATATTTCCC
>DASRBR010000649.1:0-8423 GCA_035653495.1 Verrucomicrobiia bacterium | reverse complement strand
TGCGCTTGCATTCGTTCCGCCGTTGGTTGTCCCGTAAAAAACGGTGATGACAGGCAAGTCTCCCCCCGCCGAAACAACCTGCGCGTTCAACGTCGCTGCGCTTGCCTGAATCCCCGTTGCCATCAAATTCGTCACCACTGGCGGAGTGTCCGGGCCGGCGTTGGTCAAGCCGATGTCAAAGCAGGCATCGTAACCATGGCTGCCCCCCAAAGTCATCCCACCGCCGGCTGGTGGAATCAGCGCGATTTCACCAACCAAATAAGGATTTCCACCGGCCACCCCCATTGCATCCCAGCCATTGCCACTGCTGGCCTTTCCGAATGACCAGGCGTAAGTCGTGCCGGGAGAAAGCACGACCGAGAGATTGCTCCAGCGCAACCAATCACCGTCCGTGTAGCTCAATGGTGATGCGCTGATGAAGCTCGCCAGCAGCGATGCATTTTCTTGGGAGACTGCATAGATGTGCAGGACGTAATTGAGCGAGTCGCCAGGCGAACCGCCACCTGAATCCAGTCCCGCGCTCCTGAGCGCGAGTGATTTCAAAATAAATCCATTTGTTGCATTAGGAGTGGTGAAAGTTTGGCCTGGCTCGCCAGCGTCGTGGTCCGTTTGGTTGTCGGTATAATAATTCAATCCATCGGGAAAAGTTGTGTTTCCACTGGTGCTCAACTGGACGATGTCCAGCGTGCCTGGTGTGGGCGGAGAACTGCCCAAATCCATCAGCGGCGCCGGCACCTGAATGAAGGGCGAGGAGGCAAGGGCGCTCAAACCAATTTCGAAACTTGCATCGTACGAATGGCTGCCGCCCAAAGTCATTGTTCCTCCGCCGGGTGGAATAAGGGCGATTTCACCGCCATGATAGGGATTGCTTCCTGCCACGCCGATGGCATCCCAACCATTTCCACCGTTCTGCTTGCCGAAGGACCAGGCATAGGTCGCGCCTGGCGAAAGCACGACCGCAAGGTTGCTCCAGCGCAACCAGTCACCTTCCGTGTAACTCAAAGGCGACGCGCTCACATAATTGGCAAGCACCGAAACATTGCTCCCCGAAACCGAGTAGATGTGAAGCACGTAATTGATCGTATCACCCGGTGAACCGCCGCCCGAATCGAGTCCGGCACTTTTAAGCGCGAGCGAACTCAAAAGAAATCCATTCGTTCCACCTGGTGCGGTGAAAGTTTGTCCCGGCTCACCCGCGCCATGGTCGGTTTGGTTGTCCGTGTAATAATTCAGTCCTCCGTCAGGGAAAGTGGTGTTGCCGCTCGTGCCGAGCTGAACAATATCCAAGGGACCCGGAGTCGGAGCGGACACTCCCACATCGGTCAAAGCAGCCGAGGTCTGGGCAAAGGCTGCGAAGGATTGAATGAAGGTTAGCGCGAGAACAATGCACGGCTTGCTCCATTTTTTGAGGCAATCCTTCTGCAACGTAAAACGAATTGTGTCTTTCAGGGTCAGTTTTATGGATTTTACAGGGAAACTTGATTACGTCCAGCCCTCCAAATGGAGTGTTTAGCGCTTGTGTCCGGGCCGAAATTTTAAGGCGGCATCCGTCCGGGAATGGACGTGCAGCTTCTTGTAAATTTGCCTCAAATGCCAACGTAGCGTTTCGATGGATACACTTAACCGGCCGGCAATCTCCTTGTTGCTGAAACCATGCACAATCAGGTCCAAAATTTCACATTCACGCGTCGAGAGTGTTTCGACCTCGGCCTTGGAAGTGGCTTCATTTTGAAAATAAGCGATGACCTTGCGCGCGATCTCCCCGCTCATCGGGACGCCGCCCTGCTGCACGTCACGAATGGCGTTCAACACTTCTTCGGGTTTGGCGCGCTTGAGCAGATAACCGGAGGCGCCCGCGCGCAACGCGCGAAAAATGCGGTCCGGATCCTCATAGACAGTAACCATGATGACCTGTGTGGAAGGAAGCAGTTCCTTGAGCTGGGCAACGCATTCGACGCCCGACATGTTCGGAAGCTGGATGTCCATCAAGACGACTTCCGGTTGATGCTGGGGCAGCACGCGCAAGGCATCTTCACCGGTTGAGCAGGTGCACACACACGAATAACCCGGAGCAAGATTCACGATGGTCTCCAAACCTTCCCGCGTGGTTTTGTTGTCTTCAACTATGCCTATTTTTATCATGACCCATTTTTTCGAGTTGCAATCGAAAAGTAACGCTCGTGCCCCGTCCCGGCTGGCTTTCGATCTGGCAACTTCCACCCATCTTGCGAAGGCGCTGCTCCATGCCCGCCAGGCCGTCGCTTCCCGGCGCTGCCGTCCCGTATTGAAATCCACGACCATTGTCAGCGATTGAAAGGATCAACTCAGCGTCAATCACCTCGATGCGCAGCCGGACTTCGCTTGCCTGGGAATGACGCACGATATTATTGAACGCCTCCTTGAAAGCGAGAAAAATGCCATGGCGCGACCGTGAATCCAGCGGGTATTCGGGGAAGGTTTTTGCGATTTGCAGGCGGCACGCGATGCCGGCCAACTGCAGGAATCGCTGCGCAAATAAGGAATAATACGTCGCCATTGAAGCGACGGAATCGTATTGGGGGTTGACGGCCCAGACGATTTCATCGAGCCCGGTCACAAGCGAGCGCGCGGCGTCCGTGATTTGATCGAGATATTCATGCTTCTTTTCCTCCGGGATGGACGGATTCCTTGCCAGCCCGCCTAGAATGCTGACTTCGGTCAAGCCCGCGCCCAGTTCGTCATGGAGGTCCTGCGCCACGCGCATGCGTTCTTCTTCCATTGCCCGGCGTTGCTCGGCAATTTGACGTTTCTCGATCTGCCTTTGAAGCTGCGCCGTCCGCTCATCAACGGTCCGCCGAAGCATTGTGATCCAGATGAATGCGAAACCCAACGCTCCCGCCAATGTGGCCGCCGCGGTGATGGCCCGTCGCACCGTCCACCATGGTCCGCGTTTTAACACCACGATTCCGTTATCGCTGTTCAGTAACAGCTCGAAAGAATTGAGACTGTTGCCCGCCCGGTCTTCTGCGGCCCAGGAGTAAACACCGGTTAATTGAAGCCGGCTGCCAGTCGTGAGTGGCTTCCATTTTTCGAGCCCCAACGCAAGTCTGGCCAGAAAATGGCTCGTGCCGTCCTGTAATTCCAGCACACGCCCGTTACGATTGGTGATGTCATTGACCAGTACGCCTTCCACGCGCACCAGCGTCGAATCATGATCGCGGTTGAGCAAATCATCCTGCGGAATGGAAACAGGCGCCGGCAGCGCAGCGCTGCCAGTTTTGCGCAAAAGCGTCTCGCGCAAAACGGCGGATGGCCCGCCCAACTGCGGGAATCCCACGACTTCCACCAGGTCGCCGACACTTAATTGCATTTGCTCTTTGGTCAGCGCGCGAAGGCCGACCTGTCCATCCAGCAAGAATTGTTCATAAGGCGTCGAATAAATCACCTGCCCTGCAAGCTTGGTGCGTTGAAGCGTGTTTGGATTAGGGTCAAATGTCAGCAGCTCCGCGGTTTTCCTCGTTGGAAGCGAGAACGGATCCGATGGACTTCGCTCTTCGATTTCCACTGTCGCCGGACTGAGACAAATTTCACCGGCCTTCGTGCGCGAGGTGTTCCAGTCAAATTGAGCGGTCAAACAGCCTCGAATTTTCACAATGCCATCCAGGCAGGATGATGGGTCCGGCAAATATGGAACCGGTCTTTCGGTATTGCTCACAATTTTCACTTTGCCGTCGCTGGTGAGCAGACTTAATTCGAAGGGGGCGATCGCGGTGACGACGCCCCGGATTTCAACATACTGCGCATCGAGGCTGCCATTCATCAGCTCTTCCCAACGGGGATGGACCGGTTCGGGAAACGGAGCATGACCGAGGAACCTGGCGTTTGTCGCATAGACGACGGGAGAAAAATCGCCAGGCCCGGTCGTCCCCTGGATTTCCCAAAGCTCGCCTACCGCTGGTTGATCGGTCCAATTGGTCGCATCCAAATGAATGAACACACCGGCCGAGCCGTCATGCAGCACAAGCGAGACAGGCGAATTCCACGTCACCACTCCGGTGATGTCCACTTTGCAAGGCTTCCGGGCTTTCTCGCGATTCATCCGATGAATTTCAGCTTCCGAAGTGATGAGCGCTTCCGAAGGTGAAACGGGCGTGCGGTCGGATTCAACCGGGGAAAATTCCGCTGTGCCCGGATTCAGCGCGACTATTTGCAACGAATGTTCCGCGTCTTGGAGAACCGACGCTGCGCAAACCCCGGTGACGCGCATGCGTTGTCCAGGAAAATTCGTCCCATTCCACTTGCGTCCGCCGATCACTGAGACTTGAAACAATGTTCCGCCATTGGCCAGTTCCAGCCGCAATCCATTTTCATCCTGTCCGGCAAAACGCACTTCGCCTTGCATGCTCACCCATTGCGAACGGTCAGGAGCCGCGAGCGCTTCCTGATAATTGTGGATGATGGGCGCCGTCTTCTTTTGCAGCTTTACAACTTTGCATGTAGCAGCGGGATCGCCCACGTAAAGCCGGCTGCCGTCAATTGATGTCAAATGGAACGTATAAAATCCATTCGTTGGAATCTGGAGAAAGCCTTTGAATAATAGACCCGTGCGGTTGGTGGGAATGCACTTTCTCACATCAAAATTCGTCGCGACCCCGCTCTTTAGCGCGTCCATTTTTTCAAAATCCGGCACCGAATACGCCGCGGAAGTCAAGTAGGCATTGAACTCGAGCCCCGGAAGCAAAACCGAGCTTGAATTCTGGGAATGCCACAAGGCTTGGTTAGGAATCGCCTGGCGTGCAATTCCAGCACCTTCGTACTCCACAGCCAAAACAAGCGGGGTTGTCCCGTTCCCGAACCACCCCAGACGCAAAGGCTGCATTCCGCTTTGAAGATAGATTGTTCCATCTTTTGTTCGTTGCTCATGCAATTGGTCGTTCTCCACCACTGGCGCAGTGCCCAGCCGCAGCCCAAACCCACCACGCGTCACCGCACAATTATTGCCTTCCACTGCTACTTGCTCTCCCGGCAAAACCGCGCTGTCCAAAAACGGGATCTCCAGCAAAACCGCCGCAGATGAATCCTGCAGCACGACCCAACGACGTTCTTTGGAAACCGCGCAAACTGTCCCTTCAATGCGGAACGATTGGATGTTGCAGCCCTTTTCGAGGACGCTTCTTTGGAACTCTCCCAACGAAACCTCCCTCTCGTCCGTACCTTCGAACGCCGCGCCCGGGATGGACAACCAAAGCAATGCAATCGCCAATCCAAAGCACACTGAACGCAAGGCTCCTCCAAAAAATGGGACGAGTCGCCCGGTTCGTGGTGATTGCATGATGTATGCATCTATCCAATCAAAACAAAGGTCAAGCCTGTAGCGTTTCACACACAGCCTTTAAACCTGCCTTGTAGAAGCATGGTGGGAGGGGGTGTTTTGCGCGAGTTAAAGCGGGTTTAAGTGGTTTTAAGCGGGTTTTCAAGTACTTACAACTTGAGCCATTTCATGCGCGCGGACAAGCTGTCCGCGCTCCGACCGAGCCAATTAGGAACTCACGAAATCAGGAAAAAGCATTCCTGAGTTTACGATTTCCTGATTCAGCATTAGTGCAATTCGTGTCTCGCATTCCGCACTCCGCAATTGGCCATGGCCCTCGCCGTAAGGGACGCAAAAAAATTTTTTATTTTTTTAAGCCCGTTTATCCGCGACGAGCCGCGACAAGCCGCGACAACGTGTCACAAGCTGCGACAAAGGATGGCGAAGGCGAGATATCCGATTCTCGATACTAGATGCTCGACAGACCTGTCCCATCCAGCATCAAGAATCCAGCGACCAGCATCCAGACCCCCAGCATCAAGAATCCAGCGACCAGCATCCAGACCCGCGCATCCGATTCAAATGTCAAAGAACAGCGCGAACGATAAACGTTCACTTGTCCGCCGTGATTCAACGGAGGGGCGGACGTCCTCCTCGATGAGGAGAATAGCAGCGCCTTGGATACTGTCAAGCACATTTTATCAGTATTTCTGCGAACTGCGAATGGTGATTTCTGGCGCTTGCCGATGGACGGCCCATCATCCCGTTTACAAACGTTACAACTCATCTCATAAACACGAGAAGAATTCGCCGGGTGGGGGCACCCGGCCTACAAAATGCGCGATATTGGGCATGCTGTAGGCCGCGTGCCCTCACGCGGCGCTTGGCGATGGAACCGTCCATCATGTCATTGCCTTTCCAGATGTTACGAATCCGGCGCTTGCGTTTATCGTGGGTGTTCTGGTATGGTGTGCTCGTTGCCGCGCCCCGGTTTCAACGCAAAATTTTGGTATCAGGTTGCCCACGTGGCGGAATTGGCAGACGCGCTAGATTCAGGTTCTAGTGAGTAACATCGTACAGGTTCAAGTCCTGTCGTGGGCACCATTACTTTCCCGGACAGAAAAACGCACATTGCCAACAAAAAAGACTGGCATCTTGACCAAATGGAAAATGAGGGATTGAATCAGTGTTGGCATGACTCCCGCAGAGTTTAAAAAGAAGTGGGCGCGATACCAAGGAAAGGAAACGTCTGCTTACCAAGGCCATTTTGACGATCTTTGCCGCTTGCTGGGACAGCCAACACCCGCCGAAGCCGATCCCAGCGGCACCGATTTCTTTTGTTTTCAAAAGCGCGTAGTGAAGGATGCGGAGCTTTTCGAGCTCGAAACGCCTGATGCTTCCGAACCGGGCGAACGCGGATTTGCTGACGTGTGGAAAAAGGGCTGTTTTGCCTGGGAATACAAGGGCAAGAAAAAAAATCTTGATGAAGCCTATAAGCAACTTCTCCGCTATCGCGAATCATTGCTGAATCCACCCTTGCTCGTGGTTTGTGATTTTAACCGCTGCATAATTAGAACCAATTTCAACGGCACCGTCCAGGAGACGCACGAATTCACTAATGACCAGATTGACCGCCCGGAAAATTTACGATTGCTCCGCAGCCTTTTTGAAAACCCCGATTTCTTAAAACCGCAGCGCACGACCGCGCAGGTGACGGAAGCTCTGGCGGAGCAAATCGCGGAAGTGGCTAAGTCGCTCCAGAAGCGGGAAGCCGGCGAATTGGCTGACGCCAAAACGCGGGCGGAAATGAATTTCGGCCAAAGGAGGAACCTTCGCATTGCCCGATTCTTAAACAGGATGGTGTTTTGCTTCTTTGCCGAAGATACCGGTTTGCTGCCAAAAGATTTATTTACGGACCTGCTTAAAAGTGGAATTGACGATCTAACGCACTTTGCGAAGACGCTGGAGAACCTTTTTGCCGTCATGGCGAAGGGAGGGACTTTTGGCAAAGATAAAATCCGGCATTTCAACGGGCATCTTTTCGAGGACTCTACTGTTTTTGAACTGACGGAAGATGAATTGCGGAAATTGGCCGAAGCTGGGGAAGCTGACTGGCAGTTCATTCAGCCCAGCATCATGGGCACACTTTTTGAACGCGCTTTGGAACCGGAACAACGCTCACAGTTGGGAGCGCACTACACCAGCGAAGCGGACATAAAAACGCTGGTTGAACCCGTGCTTATGGTTCCCCTTCGACGCGAATGGGAATCTTTGAAGCGACAGCTTGCAACCGCTTACACGAAAGGCAAGGGAACAGCCGCGCAACGCGAAAAACTCGCAGCCTTTCAGAAGAAACTTTCACAAACCACCGTGCTCGACCCCGCGTGCGGAAGCGGAAATTTTCTTTATGTCTCGTTGCAATTGCTGCTTGGCTTGGAAAAGGAAGTCATCACTTACGCAACGCAACTTGGGTTTAAATTTACGCCGCAGGTGGATGTGCAACAATTGAACGCCATCGAAATCAACCCGTATGCTTTCGAACTTGCGCAAGTCTCCGTGCAAATTGGTTACTTGCAGTGGCGTAGAGACAATGGTTTTGAGAATGACCGCACGCCGGTTTTGCAGGTGCTGGATGGTTTTCAGAATGAAGATGCGCTGCTTGTTCCCCATTTCCGCAGCAAAGCGAAAAGCTTGAAAGAAGCACAGATAGGCGAGCACAAGGGCGATGATGCTTTGAAGTTTTATACGGAACGGGAATGGCCTAAAGCAGACGTAATCGTGGGCAATCCGCCGTTTTTGGGTGATAAATTCATGCGCCGGGAATTAGGCAACGATTACGTCGAAGAATTGCGGAGAAATTACGGGAATCGAATTCCTGGACAATCAGACTTGTGTTGTTATTGGTTTGAAAAGGCTAGAGCGCTTATTGAGGACAGGAAATGTTATCGGGCTGGACTTCTGGCAACACAAGGAATACGCGGAGGAGCTAATCGGGCGGTCCTCACGCGAATTAAGCAGACTGGTGACATTTTCTTTGCGTACAGCGACCGGCAATGGGTGCTGGATGGGGCAAATGTACATGTGAGCATGGTCGGATTTGATGCAGGCAACGAAAAAGAAAAAAATTTGGATG
>DASRBR010000648.1:0-8905 GCA_035653495.1 Verrucomicrobiia bacterium | reverse complement strand
TGTGCTGGCGATTGTCCGTTGTGAGAAGGGCGATCTTCATTCAGCGGCGCTCTTTCAAGACTTCCTTATAAATTTCGATATGTTGTTGAGCTATCACACGTGGATGAAACTTGTTCACCGCCTCCTGCTTTGCGCTCGCCGCAAGCTTTTCGGCCAGCGCCGGTTCGTCCAACAACCGGCTGACTCCATTTCTCATGCTTGCCGCGTCCAGCGGATCGCAAAATAGTCCAGTCTTGCCGTCGGTGACCAGGTCCGGCACGCCGCCAACGTTCGCCGCAACCACAGGAATACCGGCCGCCATTGCCTCAAGCACGACCATTGGGCAATTGTCCTCCAACGAAGGCAGCGCCAGGACGGATGCCCGCGTGAACCATTTCTTGAGCGTTTCACGGTCCGCAAAACCGGCGTGTTCGCACCATGGCCGCGTTGAAATCACTTGAAGAAATTCATCGCAGTAAGGATCCGCTTTTGATGTGGAACCAAAGAAAGCCAGCTTGATCTTGCGTTTCTCCGCCAGCGCGTCGAGCGCTTGTATGAAGGCATTTTGATTTTTACGATAGCAGATGAGACCGACGCATAAAATCAGCGGCACCGCGTCCGGATTGCGCGGAACGCCGAAAAACGAGGGGTCGACCGCATTGGGCAACAGCCAGGTCTTGCGCGCAAGGTCCTTCACCGCGTCCCTCGTGTAGCGGGTGATGCACACCACGCCATCGGTGCGCGGCAAAACGAATTTTTCCAGTTGGGCGGATTGCCAGTTCCACGAAAGTGGCTTTACCTTGTGCAGCGCCGCAATGAGCCGCATGTTGCCATGGATGGTCAGCACATTTGGAAAACCGGAAAAAACAGCGTCCAGCGAACAATCCCGCTCCGTTCCCTGTCCGTGAACGATATCGGGTTGGAGCGCCTTGAGCTTGCGCCGCATGGCGCGGACGCAGCCTTGGAAGGCTGTGGCCGTCCAGCCCAGCCGCGGAACGTAAATGCTGTGAAACCAGATGTTCGACGCCAGTTTTTCCGGCGATTTCATCGGCTGCCGAGTGCCGGACAGCACATGCACTTCGATGTCAGGAATCAATGCAAAACCGTCCAGCAACGCTTGAGGCGCAGTGCCGAACCACGGCTCGGTCAGGGAATATTGACGAAACTGCTCGCGGTTGTCGGTTGTCAAAACCGCAATTTTCATCAGGCGATTTTTTGAAAGACCCGGTTGTGCCCCACCTGCAAAATTTCTCGGAACTTACGGCGATCAATCTCCTGCACGAATCGCGAAGGGTCCGGCAATCCGGCCGTCGCGAAAATGGGGGGACGAAACGAAGTGGTCGAGCCAGAATCGTCCATCACGATGATGCCTCCGGGTTTGAGGCAGTGTGCGCTGTTTTCCCAATCCTTGACGACGATTTCGTAATCATGGTTGCCATCAATGTAGATCATCTCGCGGGGGACGGAATTCATCAACGCCACGGCTTCGGGGTCTGTCGAATAGGCCCGGCATAATTCCGGTTCGGGCAATGAAAAATGCCGGAAATGGGAAAGCGTGTCCTGCATGTAATCAATATCTTTGCGATATTTGCAGCGGGAATCATCTGCGCCTGAAAAGGGCGAAATCCCAGTCACCCGGCAAGAAATGCCGAGCATTTGAGACAGCAACGCGGCCAGACTGATGGTTTGGCCGCGAAAAACGCCTATTTCCAGGAAATTTGCCGGCTTGAATTCGGCCATCAGCATGTACCACATCACGTGAAAGGCATCTTCGCCAAAGCCGAGCCGGTTTTCAAAAAAGTATCTACGGTGCTCCTGGATCCGGGCGGGCAATTGCCGGTGAAAATAACGGAAACAATCCTCATAAAATTCTGTTGGATCTTGAAGGCTGCGATCCCAATCTTTCCGCGTGATTAGCGACGGTCCAGGTTTTTCCAAAATTTTCCGCTTCTGACGCGGAGTCACGAATTTTACATAAAAGGAGTAAAGAAAACCGGTTAACGACATAGCGGAAAAGGTTATCTCCAGCGGCCATCACTGTAAATGATATTTTCCATCATACAGGTTGTCTGAAACCTCTCCAATCTGTCAAAAATTGCGGATTTTTCGGAAAATGCATTGAAGACGCAGTTCCTCGCAATTAACCGACGTTCACAGAAATTGCTGATTCATAGCAACCTAAATTGATATCGCGAAACAAAATAAGGGCCAACCTGCCGGTCGCTGTGATGGACAAAACCAAACCGTTCGTAAACAGCCCGCACCTTCGTTCGCGAAGCCTCGCAATCCAGTCGCAAATATTGTTTACCCAGCGAACGCGCCCGTTCAACCGCCCAAGCCAGCAATGCAAATGAAACTTCTCCGCCCGCAAACCGCCTTCGAACTGCCAGTCGGTGCACAAATAAGGACTCGCTCTTGGGCACATCCGGCCAGAACAATCCGTCCTCAAGTTGAATTTTAACAACTCCCGCGATTTCATCATCACATTCGGCGACAAAAAATGAATTTGTCTCAACGTCGGCTGCGATCCGCGCCGGAAGCAACTCGTCATCGCGCCACATCGGCGTTCCGCTCTGTTCCAGCCATCGCGCCGCTTCCAAAAGAATTTCACAAACCACCGGGTTTTCCTGTGTCGTTGCCTGCCGTATGGAGATTTGCATGTCGCTTTGCTTTCTTACCATAAAGGCTCCCGGAAGATAAAATGGCTTTTTTCGAAGGCAATTATTGGTTAATTTGGCCGGATAATTAAGCGAAACTTCCAGGTTTCGCTTCATGATGGCTGAACGAAAAAAAATTGCCCTGTGCCTGGAATACCCGCTCGCGTTGCGCGGTGGTGTCAGTGTGCTGGTGGAGACATTGCTCGAAGGCCTGCGGGAGCGATACGAAATCGTTCTGGTGTCGCCCGATAATTCGGAAAGCCTCCGCAAACAACCGGCCGGCGAATTCATCTCGGGCCACATTCCCTGGACGCCGTCGGCTGTTTCGGCGCCAAGTTCGGAACAACTTGCGCGCGAACTCGCCAGGCAGAAGGTAAAACTGGCGCATTTTCACATCGGGGGAGTTTACGGCTGGGGAAACCGGTTCCTGCGCACCTGCCCGATTCCTCGTGCGGACAAGCTGGGCATCGCCGTATTTTCAACGGTGCATCTTGTGGTTAGTCCGCTGGATGGCTATTGCGGCCCGCAAAAGCCGCTTTGGTTCAAGCTGGCCATGCTGCCGCTGGCCTATTCCGCCAAGCTTCGCCAGCTTGCGCATGTTCGCAGCGAGATTGCGGTGTCCCGACACGATGCGGAAAAATTGCGCCGCTGGTATCGCCCGCTGCGCGGAAAGTTCATCCACATGTATCAGTCTCGGTTGAAAAAAAAATCTCTTCCGGCAAACGACTCCGCCCGCGAACCATTCGTTCTCAATGTTGGCCACATTGCCTGGCGCAAAGGACAAATCGTTTTGGCAGAGGCTTTCGCGCAGGTCGCAACGCGTCATCCGGAATGGAAATTGTTAATGGCAGGAGCATTGCTCGAAGTTCCGACAGTCGAAAAAATTAAGGCGATTGCAAAGACAAATGGGCTCGAGGACCGGATTCTTTTGCCAGGTGAACGCAGGGACGCGATGGAACTGATGCAGCGCGCGCGAATCTACGTGCAGCCTTCCTATCACGAAGCATTGGGGCTTGCCTTGCAAGAAGCATTGTTTTCGGCCTGTCCGGCAATCGGCACGCGCGCAGGTGGGATACCCGAATTGATCGAACATGAGCGCACCGGCTTGCTGGTCGAACCGGGAAATCCCATGGAAATGGCAAAGGCGCTCGAACTCTTGATGTGCAATCCGTCCTTGCGCGAACGTTATGGAAAACAGGGTGCTGCATCCATCCTCCAAAAAGGGATGACTGCCGAGCAAATGGTCGCGCGTCACGTCGAGTTATACGAGTCCGTGCTGGGTATAAGACCTTGAACGGCAGATGAGGTGATTCTACACTGGAAGAAAATGTCTCAGCCCGCTTCCTTTGTAGTAGCCACTCCTGGTCATTGCAGTTTTGACGAGGACAAGGCGCGTGTGCTGGCCGCACAAGGTTTATTGCATTTTGTGGCGAAAGGAACGCGACGCGGCACTGAAGGAGTCCCGGCACCATTGACCCGGCTCAATCCCAAAATAGGATTGGTCTTCACCCTCGCCGGAAAGATGCTTTCGACGTTCAAGGGCGAATCCGTCCGCTTCAGGCTTAATCCATGGTTTGATCGGTGGGTGATGAAACAGCTCAAACCGCGCGATCATATCATCTCGAGTTTCGGTTATGCCAACGAATCATTCAAGTGGGTGCAGCGTAATGGCGGCAAGGCAATCCTTTCGGCGGGCAATTCGCATCCTGAAAATTTTTGGACCATCCTGCAGGAGGAGCATCGGCGCTGGAAATGCCCGATCCCACCGATCGATCCTGCGCATTACAAACGTTCCCTGGCGATGATGGAAACTGTCGATTACATCTTTTCGCCGAGTTCGTTTGTGACGAATTCATTCTTGTCCCGCGGCTTTAAACCGGAACAAATCCTGCGCGACATTTACGTTGTCAGCATGGCGCACTTCAAAGCGCCGCCCGTTCCACGAGATAAAAATAGGCCGCTGACCATTATTTCCACTGGCGCGTTGTCCCTTCGCAAAGGCGCGCCATACATGCTTGAAGCCTTTCGGCTTGTCCTCAAGAAACATCCCTCGGCGCGTTTTCGGCTTACCCGTCAAATCCACGACAGCGCGGTTTCCGTGCTCGCACAGTATGCCGATTTACCGATTGATTGGGCGCCAGGCCTGCCTCATCCGCAACTTGCCGAACGCTTGCAAAGCTCGGATATTTTCGTGCTCGCCTCGCTTGAAGAAGGTTTTGCGCGGACTGTTGCCGAGGCATTGGCTTGCGGCCTGCCGGTGATAACCACCCCTAACTCCGGCTCGAATGACGTCATCGTCCCGGGAAAAAACGGCGAAGTTGTCCCCATCCGCGATCCGAAAGCGATTGCTGAAGGCATTTTGAAATGGGCCGACTTAATGCTCTCCGAAAAGAACAGGCCGGACATTTCATTTGATGCCGAAGCGCTCTCGTTCAATACATTCGAGAAAACGTTCATGGGAGAACTCAGAAAAGCGGGCTTGGCATGATGCGAATGCCATTTATTGCGGTCGTGTTGTCGGTTGGCCTGGCCATCACTCCTGCTTCGGCCGCTGACGCTTTGCCATCCCTCTGGCGCGTGCAGGCTGGTGATTATGTCATCTCCACGCCTGCCATCGCGCCCAATGGAAACATTTACGCAACGGTCTCGGGGAACCAGCTCAATTCCGATATCTCCGGCGGCAAACTGGTTTGCATCAGTTCGAACGGAGTCAAACGTTGGGCGTTTCCAACGCGATGCGACATCAAATCATCGCCGGCCATCGGTGACGATGGCACGATTTTTTTCGGCGGGCGTGACTGCAAGATTTACGCCATCAATCCTGAGGGCAAACCGCGGTGGTCCTTCACGACCGGCGCATGGGTGGACGCGACGCCAGCCATAGGGAACAATGGAATCGTTTATTGCGGGAGCTGGGACAAAAAATTTTACGCTCTCAACCCGGACGGGACAAAACGGTGGGAATTCGCCACCGGCGGACCAATCGATTCGTCAGCGGCAATCGCGAGCGACGGCACGATTTATTTCGGTTCGCATGACAAAAAATTTTACGCAATGAACCCGGATGGTTCCGTTAAATGGACCTTTGCGACTCAAGGAGCAATCATTTCATCACCGGCCATTTTTTGCGACGGGACGATTTATTTCACGTCTGTGGACGGCAGATTCTACGTGCTCAACCCAGACGGCACCAAAAACCGCTCATGGTGGACTGGTGGGGTCCTTGCTTCTTCGCCGGTGCTCGACAGCGATGGGAATATTTACATTGGCGTGAATAACACCATTCAAGCCGTCAAACCCGATGGAACGCGCAAATGGAATTTCGGTTATCCACCCATAGAAGGCAGCGCCGCAATCGCCGCGGACGGGACGGCATTTTTCGGCGGCATCGATGAAGGCGTAGGTGTCTTGTACGGGTTCAACACGCAAGGGACGTTGACCTCTCACACTCCTGTCGGCGGCGGAATCACTGGTTCGCCGGCCATTGGCGCGGATGGGATGATTTGCGTTGGCGGATCCGCGGTTGAGGCGTTCAAGGGACCTGCGGGATTGGCAAAAAGTTGCTGGCCGAAATTTCACGGCGGGCCAAGGCAGAACGGACGCGCAGAACAATGACCGCGCCGTGGCCCGGAATCATCCCCATGTTTTCGCGCCAAAAGTTGCTTGATTTTGGGGCGGAGTAGGCGCATTGTCCGCGGCCATAAATCAAGTCGCTTGTTCGGAGCGGATCGATGCCGTAATTTGAGAAACCTGCAAGCGGTTGAAACATCGAAATTTTGGAGAAATCGTTTGGCTAAAGAAGAACCGATCGAATTGACGGGTGTGGTCACCCAGGTGCTGCCGGGAACCATGTTTCGGGTGGCATTGCCCAATGGCCACGAGGTGTTGGCGCATATCTCGGGCAAGATGCGCAAGAATTTCATCCGCATCAGTGTGGGCGACCGCGTCAACGTCGAGATGTCACCCTACGACCTCGGCAAGGCGCGCATCACCTTTAGGCACAGCTAATCCGCCAGAGTCCGCCCAACCCCTTTTGCGGGGACCTGCATCTTGAATTTCGGTATGCGCGTCAACACACAACGCCCCAGCGCGTCCAAGCCCAGATAACTCCCTTCCGCTATCGCCGTCTCGGTGTTCAACAAATGGTAGCTGTTATAGCTGAAGGAATCACCCGGCTGGATGGTCGGCGTCTGCCCGACAACGCCGGGCCCTTCCAACGCCATGATTTCGCCGCGGTCATTGGTGACCACCCATTTGCGGCCTTTGATGGTCACAGGCTGGTCAGTCCCGTTGTGGATGGTGATAAAATAGATGAAACAATGCGGGCGGTCCGGCGGCGTCTCGGCCTTCGCATTATAAATCACGCGGTCCACTGTCACGCCCAAACCGGGCGGCTCGAAAAAATTGATGCTGTCACTCACGGCCCGACTTTGTGTTTGGATTTGGGTTCGTCATGATCAACGCGGCGATTGGCCGGCAACGCTGAGGGTCAGCGCGATTTCATCCGAGACCTTGTCTTCCAGCATGCCCTTGTTGATGCCGTAATCGCTGCGTTTCACCGAAAAATTCGCGCGCAACACCAGCAGGTCGCCTTGCAAGTTCGGCAGACGCTCATGAAGCTTGTCCTTCAGAAATGTCAACGTGACCGGCACGGTGATCTTATGGGAAACGCCCTTGATGGTCATCGTGCCCGTGGCATCGGCAGTCGATTTGTTGCCTTCCGTCTTGACGTTGTCCAGACTGATGCTTTCGAAAGTGATGTTCGGATATTTCGCCACGTCGAGCCAGCGATCGCTCTGCAGATGCTTCTGCATCGTTGGATTGGGAACATGCAGCGAAGCGGCCTCAACTACAATCGTCCCTTTGGTCGCAGCGGGATTTTCAGGATCAAACGTTACAGTTCCGGAAATGCCAGTCGCCGTCCCGTTGATGGACTCCAGCGGAGCGTCCGTCCTGAAGACCACGTTATTGACGCTCTTCGGGTCTTTGAAATCAAAGGTCTGCGGCGCAGCCAATGCGCCAAAGCAAAGGCCAATCATCGCCAGCACCCCGGTAACTTTTTTCATGCGCTCATAATAAAAGGAGGACGGCTCCGGAAAATCCAGCAAAATGTGTCCCCGAGCAGAAAGAAAGCGCCCTATTTCGCTGCGGGAATCCCGACGAGTTTTGCCGCGTCTGGCGGCAACCCGTCCGTGTTTGCGAGCAACTGGGCCACCTGCCAAAGTTGCGTGTCGCTGAGCGAGCCCCTGAAAGCGGGCATTCCGGTGAGGCGTATCCCATTTGCGATTTTCCAATAAGTCACGCCCACCGGGTCGTCGGCGACATCGTCGCCGCGAAAAAATTGCGGCGGCTGCGGATACATGCCCTTGGCGATGGCGGTTTTTGAACGGTCATGCACGCCATGGCAAACGGCGCAGTCTTCCTGGTAAATTTTTGCGCCAGCCACAAGGTTTTCATCAGTAGGGGCAACCGGGCTTTTTGCCGGTGCTTCGCGGGAAATCCTGGCTTTCAACGCGCTGGTTGCCAGCCATTGTTCAAAAGGAAAAGGCGGCGCAGCCGTTGCCACGGGGGCATAACCGAACCGGATGTAGCAAACCCCGATCAACGGAAAGATGAAAAACCCAACGACAATTCCCAGGATAAATACCAGCCAGAATCGTTTCATAACGAGATTGTTGACAGAACGAGCAAAATTTCAAGGATGCATGCGCGAAGTGCCGGCCATTCGTCCGCAAGCCCGAGTAACTGTGCCACGCGAATAAATTTTTTTTCCAATAGCGTGTTTTATCTTGTTTTAGCGTGGTGTAAGTGCAACCAGGTGAAACAAGCTGAAACAAGATGAAACGCCTCCAGGATCCGAGGCACACGACGGTAGGGACGGACCGCTGGGCCATCCGCGCTCGGACCGCTCGCAAAATTTTCCCGTAAGTGAAACAAGATGAAACGAGGTGAAACAAGGTGAAACGGGCCGTCTGGTTTTGCGCGAAAAATACGCGCTTCGCTGACATGAATGTCGGCGATACGGCAGGCAGGAATGCCTGCGCTACGCCTTCGCCCCGAACAAATTTTTCGGCGTAAGTGAAACAAGCTGAAACAAGGTGAAACGAGGTGAAACGGGCCCTCTGGTTTTGCGTGAAAATCACGCGCTTCACCGACAGGGAATGTCGGCGATACGGCAGGCAGGAATGCCCGCGCTACGTCTTCGCCCCGAACAAATTTTTTGTCGTAAGTGAAACAAGGTGAAACAAGCTGAAACGAGGTGAAACACC
>DASRBR010000647.1:0-3929 GCA_035653495.1 Verrucomicrobiia bacterium | reverse complement strand
GAGCCGCTTCACCTGATTCAAGCTTCCGGCTTTGCCGGAGGTCGCTAAATAACGCCCTCAGGAATTCGCCACGGCTTTGCGCGAGAAGAAAAAGTGGTGCTTGGACTGTGGGAATTGCCATGGCTCGCGGTACGACCGGGTCAGCAACTTGGAAGCCTCGGGATCGTGCAGGATGCGCTCGCTGCCAACGTCCCAGCGCAGCTTGCGTCCCACCAACATCGAGATGAGCCCCAAGTGGCCGGGAATGGCGGAATGATGCGCGGTCTCGACTGGAGCAATGGTCGGCTTGCGCGACTTGACGCAATCAATGAAGTTTTTCCAATGATCGTTGGATTTATAGAGTTTGATCCTCCGCATGTTTTCCGGAAGGTCCCGCATCTCGCTCCATTTTTCATTAGAGGATTCAAAGGCGTTGCTGCGGTTCACCCATATAAAGCCGTCGGTGCCGATCCATTTCGTGCCTTCGCGGATGTCCTTGTGTCCGCCGGCGATGGTCATGGTGATGTTCCGGGGATATTTTGCTTCAATGCGATATTTACCGGTGGTGTTCCAGATGGCGTTCGCAGGCGGAAAATCACCGTGACCTTCAATCTCCGACGGACCCGAACGGTCAAAGCCCATTCCCCAATGCGCGATGTCGCAATGATGCCCGATCCAGTCGAGCAACTGCCCGCCGCCAGTGTTGTAATTCCAGCGCCAGTTCATGAAAACGCGCGCTTCAATGTAAGGCTCCATCTTTGAAGGCCCGATCCACGTTTCATAATCAAAACCCGCGGGCGGCGGCTCGGAAATGGCAATGTCCCAATCCGGCGTGCCGGGAACTACTTTGGCAAGATATTCCGGATCGGTCGGCTTTGAGGCGAAACGCTTGAGCAATGCCGGCGCGGTCCCCGCGAAATCATGATGCCCGGACGGCAGGCCGACTTCACAATGCGTGACGCGTCCGATATATCCGTTGATGACGAGTTCCGCGGCTTTGTGAAAATTCGCTTCAGAACGCTGCCATGAACCGGTCTGCCAGATGCAGCGATTTTTTTGGACCGCATGGACGATTGCCTGTTGTTCGGCAATGGTGCGCGCCAGTGGTTTTTCACCGTAAATGTCCTTCTTGCGATTGGCAGCCTCGACGGCCACCAGCGCGTGCCAGTGATCGGGAACGGCGAGCATGACGGCGTCAATGTCCGTGCGGGCCATCATTTCGCGATAATCGTGGTACGGTTTGCAATCCTGGTTCTTGTAATGGCCGTTGATGGTCTTGAGGGCGGAATTATCGTTCTTGAAGAGGCGACCTTCATCCAAATCGCATGCGGCTACGACCTGGCATTCCGGGATGCCGAGAAAATGCTTGGTGTTGCCCGGCCCCTGCATCCCCCAACCCACGACGCCCATCACCACCTTTTCCGATGGAGCAACATGGCCCCCGCGTCCAAGCGCCTTGGCCGGGATGAACGTGGGAAAAGCGAGCGCTGCCCCGGTGGCGGCGAGGAAGTGACGGCGGGTGATTTTGGAATCGGTGGAGGGTTTTTTCATAATCTATTACAATACGTTACAATTCGGCCAAGTTACTGGCCCAGAATGACGCGTGATGAAACTTGGACGTCATTGCTCAGTCGGTATTCAGCAGATGACTAACATTTAAGCCAAATAATGTAAACTGCTTCTTTCGGGGACTTGACAAAAATTGCGGCAGGTCCATTTGCGACTGGTTGGATGATAAGAAAAAAGCGCGGCAGTTCGGCCGCGCTTTCGATCGAAATTTAGTTCAACGGCATCAGAAGACGACCCGGAATCCGAAACGGACCATGTCGTAATCCGGCCCGTTGGCGCAGAAGACGTGCCGGCCATCCACAAATACTCCCGTCTTCTCATTGAATCGGAATTCCAATCCGCCGCCGATGTGCCCCAGCCATTGCGGTTCAAAGGTCCATTGACGACCAACGCCGGCAATCACATAGGGACAGAGCGAAGTCATGTTCGGGATGGGATAACGGAATTCACCCAACGCATTGAGCAAATAGGGCCTGGTGAACGCATCCGCATACGTTTCCGCTGCGATGCCAAGGTTTTCGCAAAAGAAATAATTCACAGCCACCCCGGGACCCGATGACTGACTATCGTTGCCGCGCTTGTCCCGCGAGGCGGTGTATCCGAAAAGGTCGAGGGAAAGTTCATTGGCCGAAAACATCGAGGCGGATGGATCGAAAGTGAAATGATCACTGGCGCCACCACCGCCGCCGCTGTTCACGACGGTTGCCGCGCCCAAATTCAAGACCACGAGGGACGAACAGAATAATGGAAGAAGTAGTTTTAGTTTCATGCAAGTATTAGTGCGTCATTTGATGTTTGCCCTGTGTGCGGCGGTCACCGCATTACCCACAGCTTTATGGCTGGACGATAGTTGACTTCGTAAAACCCGCCATGGGGTGTTCACCCAATGGAAGAAAACCGCCGAATCTCCTCAACCCAAGCGGCGCTTGCAATTTTGTTAATCGCGCAACATTTCGCATCTCGCCTTTTTCCCGCTTTACATCCCCGGCGCGTCCGCGAAACAATGGAGCATGCGGAATCACAGCCTGCCATTTGCCGCCGCTTTATGCGTGTGGTTCGTCGGTGTTTGCGCGGCCATTCCGGCCGAGAACGCCGGCAAATTTCGCATTGACCATTGGACCACGCTTGATGGCTTGCCGCAAAATTCCGTCATCGCGATGGCGCAAACCCACGACGGTTATCTGTGGCTGGGGACGCTGGATGGGCTTGTTCGTTTCGACGGCCTGCATTTCATGGTCTTTGACAAGGCCAATACGCCCGGGCTCAGCGACAATGCCATCGTCCATCTTTTCGAAGACAGCCACAACAATCTCTGGGTCGGCACGCGTACGGAAGGTGTGCTGCTGGTAAAGGATGGGCAGGTCAAAAATATTGGCTTGGGCCGCGGCAGCCGCGAAGGAAGGCTGATGTCCGCGTGTGAAGATTCGACCGGAACGGTGTGGCTTTACACGGCAGACGGCCAGCTTTGCCGTTATCGCAATGACAAAATGAATGTCTGGTCGGTGGGCGTCGGCGCGGACCGCGCCAGCATCTGCCGTTCGATGATCGCCGAACCGTCCGGACTGGTTTGGGTGGGCATTGATTACCGCGCTTATGGCATCAATCCGCGCGCCGATCTTGGGGCCGACAATCCGCCGATCGCGCAGGTGTTGAACATTCCGGGCAGGCTCGATTTTTTGCTCGCCAGCAAGAACGGAGGATATTGGCGGCTCTCGAACGGCCATGTGCAAAAATGGAAAGGCTCGCATGTCGAAAAGGACCTTGGAGCCTATCCCTGGTCGAAATTTCGGGTTTTCACCGCGTGCGAAGATTTGGCTGGCAATCTGATCGTCGGCACATTGGGCGATGGTCTTTGGTGGTTTGATTCGGACGGTCACGCCACACAGCTTTCTGGAAAACAAGGTTTGTCGCACGATTACATCCTGTCGCTGACGATGGACCGGGAGGGAAATCTCTGGGTCGGCACGGATGGCGGCGGATTGAACCGCGTGAAGCGCCAGCCGTTCAGTGTTTTGCCCGGCACCGAAGCCATCACGGTCACCTCCGCCTGCGAGGACAAGGACGGCGGCTTGTGGCTGAATACGATGGCCCGTGTTCGCTACTGGAAAAATGGCGCGCTGAAAATCTACGGCGAAGACGAAGGGTTGATGAACCAAAACGGCCAGTCCATTTTCGTGGACAGCAACCAAATGGTCTGGGCTGGCTTCGCCGCGTCGGGCGGCCGATGGACTCCGGGTTTGTTGCAGTTGCGCAATGACCATTTCGAAATGGCGACCGGCTATGACATGAACTACAACCAGGGCGTTTCCGCGATTTTTCAGGATCGAGCGGGCCGGATTTGGGTCGGCACACAAGGCGGTCTCTACTGCTGGAACGGGCAG